>QIAI01000704.1 GCA_003224995.1 Acidobacteriota bacterium | reverse complement strand
AGGAACGTGCCCTTACGACGACGGTCAATAACATCGAACACATTGAATCGACTTCGTACGACAGCACCGGCGTGATCAAAGTCTTCTTTCAACCCGGGGTCGATATTTCGACGGCGGTGGCGCAATTAACCGCCGTTTCGCAAACCATTTTGAGACAATTGCCGCCCGGAACTACTCCGCCGCTGATTATCCAGTACGACGCGTCCACTGTTCCAATTCTCCAGTTCGGAATCAGCAGCAACAAACTTAGCGAGCAGGAAGTGTTTGACATTGCACTGAACCAAATTCGCGTCGGGTTAATCAGCGTGCCGGGGATTTCCATCCCGTATCCCTACGGCGGCAAGCAAAGGGTGGTTTCAGTGGATCTCGATCCAGAGGCAATCGAAGCAAACAACATTGTCCAATCAGATGTGGTCAGCGCTATCACCAGCGGCGCGCTCACCTATCCGAGCGGTGTAGCTAAGATCGGCGGAAAAGAAGTGCCGATTGATCTCAATGTTAACCCGCCGCGAATTAGTCTGTTGAGCGACCTGCCGATCAAAAGTGTCGGCGGCACCGTCATTCACATTGGGGACGTCGCACAGGTGCGCGACGGCTACATGCCGCAGGAGAACATCGTGCGACAGGACGGCGTCCGCAGCACGTTGTTAACCGTGTTCAAGAACGGCGCCGCGTCCACGCTGTCGGTGGCGTCAGGCGCCAAGGCAGCCATGGCTAACATTCTCACGACGGTAACGAGCGACGTGCAGGTAAAGCAGTTCCTCGATCAATCCGTATTCGTGAAGGGAGCAGTCAGCGGGGTGGTCAGAGAAGGCGCGATCGCAGCGGCACTGACTGCGCTGATGATACTGCTCTTCCTCGGCGCATGGAGAAGCACCATCATCATCGCGATATCCATTCCTCTGTCCGTTCTCGCGTCAATCGCAGTGCTCAGCGCGATCGGACAAACAATCAATCTGATGACACTGGGTGGGCTTGCTCTCGCCGTCGGTATCCTAGTCGATGACGCGACAGTGACAATTGAGAACATCGAGCGCCACATTCACGGTGGAGAAACGTTGGAGAACGCTATCTTAATCGGCGCCGGAGAAATCGCGCTACCTGCGCTGGTCTCTACCTTCTGTATCTGCATTGTCTTTGTTCCGATGTTCTTCCTAGCCGGGGTCGCACGCTACTTGTTCGTGCCGTTAGCCGAGGCAGTGGTCTTTGCTGTCATAGCTTCCTACATCCTCTCGCGCACTCTCCAACCGTCAGTCGAGCGAAAAACGCGCGCCGTTATGGGTGCGGCCACTTTCGGCGATCCAACGGCACTTTGAGAAAGCGTTCGATCGGTTTCGAGAAGCTTATGGTACCTTATTAAGCAAGATCTTGGAGCACAGAGTTGCGTTCATCTGTGGGTTCCTTGGCTTCTGCGTTGGTTCGTGGCTGCTCGTGCCATTCCTAGGACAAGACTTTTTTCCCAACGTGGACGCCGGTTCGTTTCGATTGCACGTGCGGGGGCCTACCGGAACGCGCATCGAGCAAACCGCCAAGCTTGTTGATGAAGTGGAAGCTGCGATTCGTAAGGAAATTCCGTCGCAGGAACTCGACGGAATGATCGATAACAGCGGCCTTCCGCTTTCAGGTATAAATTTGAGTTACAACGACAGCGGCATTTCAGGGCCGGCCGATTCCGACATCCTGGTGGCATTGCGACCCGGGCATAAGCCTACGGCGAATTATGTACGAAACCTGCGGCTTAGTCTGAATCGCGACTTCCCAGGTATCACGTTTTATTTCCTGCCAGCCGATATCGTAATGCCATAGCACAAAAAGTTCGTTTGGTTCGCGGCGCCGTTGACGTCCGGATTCAGCAACCAAACGATCTGCACAGAATCGAGTTCAACGTCGATAGAACCAAGGCTGCGCAACTGGGACTGACGGAGCAAAATGTGGCCGGCTCGGTCCTGCTCGCGCTAAGTGGAAGCAGCCAGGTAACACCGACCTACTGGCTCGATCCCAGTAATGGCGTTCAATATCTCGTCAATGTTCGGATTCCGGAGCCGGAGACAACGACGCTGTCCGCCCTGCAATCGATACCGCTTAGTGCTTCGATGCCTGGGAAAGATAACGGCGAGGTCCTGAATAACGTTGCTGATGTCACGCACACAACGAGCCAACCGATTTACTCACATTATAACATCATGCCGGTGGTCGATATTTTCGGCAGCGTTGCCAACCGCGATCTCGGCGGCGTGCTAAGTGACATCAAACCGATCGTCGAGCAGGCCCAAAAAACGGCGCCGCAAGGAGTGAGTATTGTTTTGCGCGGGCAGGCTGCAACGATGAACTCGAGCTTTCTGGGCTTGAGCGTGGGGATGGTCATGGCTATTGCCCTGATTTATCTACTGCTGGTGGTCAACTTTCAGAGCTGGCTCGATCCATTCATCATTCTTACAGCTCTCACTGGTGCGCTGGCGGGAGTAGTGTGGGCGCTGCATGTGACCGGCACCACACTTAGCGTGCCCGCGATGATGGGCGCCATCATGTGTCTTGGCGTACCTTTGCGCGCAATCACTTGCAGGAAGGAAAAAATTCCACCGCGGCGGCGTGGGAAGCTGGAACAGGTCGCGTGCGCCCGGTCATCATGACTGCCACAGCCATGGTGATCGGTATGATACCAATGGCTCTGGGCCTCGGCGATGGCGGCGAACAGAATGCGCCACTTGGCCGAGCGGTAATTGGCGGCTTACTGCTAGCCACCGTCGCCACGCTTCTCTTCGTACCTGTCATCTTTAGCCTTTTGCATCGCGAGGCAGTCGCCCCGGCAACCGCAGAACCCAAACAAACTGTCCCACCCAACGGTCTCTCAGAGGCCCTTCACGCGAGCTAACCTTGAGTAACAAAATATGAGCACAATAACTTACAACAAAGCCATTACCGGCGTTCCTCCTACTAAACCGTCAACACCACCGGCACACTTCCGCCGGCGATTGTATCTCATCTTGCTGACAGGAGTCGGATTGCTCGGCCTCGCATTGCTCGCTGGTTTCCTTCCGCGATGGAAACAGCAACAAATCTCCGCGGCAGATACGAAGCAGTTGGCAATTCAAACTGTTGGCGTCGTTTCACCGCAATTGGTGACGCCTGGAAGTGGTCTCGATTTACCGGCTGAAATCAAGCCATGGCAAGAAGCGAGTATCTACTCACGAGTGAACGGCTATCTCAAAAGCTGGCTCGTAGATATTGGCGCGCATGTTGAGAAAGATCAGCTGCTGGCCGAAATCGATGTCCCGGATCTGAAGCAACAGCTCGATCAGGCACGGTCCCAGGCGACGCTCGCGCAAAAGAGTTTGCAGCAGGCCAAAAGCACAAACGAGAAATGGCAGCAATTATTTAAGCAGGGTGTTGTCTCAGAGCTAGATGCCGAGAACATGGCCACTTCCCAAGCCACCAATCAGGCCAATACTGAAGCGTTTGCCGCGAACCTCCGATTTCTTGAACAGGAGAATGCATTTCAACGTGTGACTGCCCCATTCCCTGGAACGATCACCGCGCGCAATACAAACGTGGGCGATCTGATTACGGCGAACAACACCAACATGGAGATGTTCCACATCCAGCAAGTGAACCCGCTGCGCGTTTATTTCCGCATACCACAACCGGAAGCACCGACCATCGCGGTCGGACAAGCCTTCAATGTTCAGGTTGGAGCGCAAAGCGCAAAGACCTATCAGGGCATGGTAATCTCCACTGCCGAAGCCGTGGCGCCGGATTCTCGAACCATGCTCGTCCAATTGCAGGTCGATAACTCGAAGAACGAGATTTTGCCTGGTAGTTATGCCATGGTCCGTGTGCCACAAGACGTGTTAGCAAAGGTGCGCACTTTACCGGATAACACTCTCATCTTCCGCGGCAGAGACCTGCAGGTTGCCGTTGTCGACGCCAAAGGAGGTGTGCAGCTCCGCGCCGTCAAGGTCGGGCGCGACTTCGGCGTTCAGTCAGAAATCCTGAGC
>QIAI01000703.1:1519-3716 GCA_003224995.1 Acidobacteriota bacterium | reverse complement strand
CAGCGGCTTCGTTCTGACGGGCAAACTGGAAGTTGATTGGCAAACGACTTGTCGGCCGTGAGTGTCGTCAACACTAAGTAGATGTGCACAGCATGACCGAAGAACGCTGCGCCGAGGTACACGGAGTCTATTCCATTTTGCCGGCGGCCGGACCGACGGCGGTCGCGTGCTTGGTCTTCGGGTCGATACCGATCAGCGCCACCCCGCCCACTCCGCTGCGGCTGGCGGTAACCAGGTGGCCGCGGGCCCTCAGGTCAGCCTGCACTCCTTCGGGTAGGGTGTTGGGGACAGAGAGGCTGCCCAGATTGGCTCGGTCTTGGCCGAAGGAACTGATGAAATGCGTGGTAGAGAAGCGCGGCGCCTGAAACGCCTCCTCGGGACTCATGCCGAATTCCACGTGGTTGAGGATGACCTGGATGGCTGCCTGATCCTGTTGGTCGCCGCCCGCTACCGAGATCGCCATCACGGGATCGTTGTCATGGAAAAGCAGCGTGGGGCTCAGCGTGATCCGCGGCCGCTTGCCGGGCTGAATGACGTTGGGAGTTCCCGCGAACGTGTTCAAGCTGCTGAGGCGGCTTCCGTGAATAATGCCCGTTCGTCCGGCCACGCCGGCTGTACTCGACAGGCCGCTGGGAGTCGCCGCGATGACGTTCCCAAACTTATCCGTCACACACATGACGGTCGTTCCGCCATGCCAAGGGCCAGTGATGGTGGGCGGCTTGGTCGGTTTCATATTGTAAGGGTCGCCCGGCCGGAGCTCGAGAGATGCCTTTTTCGGATCGATCAGCTCGCGCCGTATTTTGGTGTACGGATCGGAAAGTAACTGCTGCATCGGCACCTTGACGAAGTTCGGATCGCCGTAATATTCATCGCGATCCGCGAGCGCCAGTTTCTCCGCTTCAATCACAGTATGGATGTAGTCCGCCGAATTGAAACCCATCTTCTTTAGGTCGAAGTTTTCCAGTAGACGCAGCGTCTGTGAGAGATAAGGGCCCTGCGTTAGCGGACCGGTCTTATAGACCGTGTAGCCACGGTACGTAGTTTTGAGCGGATCCACCACAGGAGTCTTGTGCGCGGCCAAATCCGCCTTGCGAAGGAATCCGCCCTTTTCGATATACCAGACTTCCAGGGCGTCGGCGATGTCGCCGGACTGAACCAATTTGCGAAAAGTCACCGCCATATCCGCCTGCCAGTTCACGCCCGTTTCGATCTTCTCCCCGCTGCCGGTATCGATATACCAACTGGGGCCGCCGGCATCTAGAATGGCCAGCGTCGGCTGCACCACCTCTTCAAAGCTTTTGGTTCCGTAAAGTTTCAGTAGGGTGACGATCGCATCCAGGGTGGCGGGCACGGCAGCCGCCTTCACGTCACCGTCCGAAATTCCATGTTCCATGTACCAGGCGATCGCTTTGGAGTCGCGGGGCGCTTCCCCTTGTCCCTCAAGCAGCTTCACGTTTCTCTGGTCCGCGCTGTAAACCAGAATGGGAACTTCTCCTCCCACGCAGAACGCGCCTACATAAGTTACGGACAGCGCCAACAGAGTGGCGGCCCCTGCATCAGCGGCGTTTCCGCCCTGTTCCAGGATCTTGATGCCGGCCGCAGTGGCGGCAGGCTTGCCGGAAACGACCACGCCCTGGCTGCCGCTGGCGACACTCGGCCCCCCCTCGGTGACCGACTTTTCTGTGGACTGTGGCCAAGCGAAGGGCGCGAGAAGAAGGAGGGAAGCGGCCGATATCGAAATGATCTTGCGCATAAGAGTTCAACTCCGTTGTAGTGGCTGGCATCCATTGCCGTCATGTCATTAAGGCTATATCAACTCTCTTATCCCGCGCCGTCTCCGCCATGGGGCGCAAGTGATTCTGCTGTTGATTGGCCAGCACGCGTGCGATGAGACTCTGCACACCGCCATTTCAATTGTGGATCTTAGGCGCCCGCTTGAGTAACGCGGAATCAGCAAGCAATCGGATTATTGTCGGCAGGAAGATGCTGCCGGCAGTCGGCACGAAGCTGCTGGAGGTCGGAACAAACAGGTCAGCGCTATGCGTTGCGTCGGTTGTACCGCCCGCCACGAGTACTCTCCCGTCAGCGAGCAACGTGGACGTGTGTCCAGAGCGGGAAACAGCCATGTCGCTGGCTGCTGCGAAACCGACACTCACAATTGTCACTGGCGCAGTCGCGCTCAGACCGGTGTTGTGGC
>QIAI01000703.1:0-1451 GCA_003224995.1 Acidobacteriota bacterium | reverse complement strand
GGCCCACTGAAGTGTCCCAGCCACTGAATCGTCGTTGGCTGCCTGTGCGTAAGGTCTCGCTGGCTGGATAGATGGAGACTGTGCTCGGAGACCTGGGGTCACCGGAATGGTTTGAGCCGCCTCGTGCTGTGCTAACACCCGATACGGGACCCCCACTGCAGCCTAGAGCCGCCACAAGGAATGCAAGCAGAAGTGCGATATCGGCGATGCGAAACATAGAGCCACCTCTTTCGAGCCGACACGCAGACGTATACTTGACCACGCGTCTCGATTTTGTGCCGGAAGCTCGGTTCCCTAAGGCACCAGCCTCGACCTGTGATAACGCAAGATCCGGCCACTCGCGATTGAACTTCAATCCCACGGTCATCCCAAACTTCTCCCATCTTTCTCACGCAAGAGAATCAAGCGCTTACCCGAAGCGGCTGTGGCAGGATCTTTGTGAGCGACTCCAGGAATGGGTGTGGGGCAGGACCAGGCTGGGCATGAGAAGCCGCCTCCCAGTGCTGTGCCAGGCGTGAGCTTCAGGAGAGCTTGCTTGTGGCTGAGGAGAGATGGAAGGTGGCAGTTCAGGGACTATCTTCTTCATCTATTCAAGACACAAACCTAAGGAGAGGATCGCCCCAGCTATTCGGTGAAGCTAGCATTCAGAACAGAAGGTTGGTGGGTAACAGCAATCTCAGACTTTCATGCTCTTTGGGGGAGGCCACACCCCTGCTAATTCAAAAGAAATGGTATTGCCTCCGGGCGCCCGTCAATGGTCGGTGGCGTCCTGGAAACGTCGATTATCGTTAAGGTTGTGCAACGCCCTCAAATCGCCGGTCACGTTGACAGAGAAGCTCTGAACAGCTGGCACGCCGTCCACCCCCTCCACTGTGAGGCGAACAATGAAATGCGCTGCTGCGGTGTAGGCGTGAGACACCTTCGGACCGCGGGCGCTGGTGCCATCGCCGAAATCCCAGCGATAATCGACAGCGGGCCCGCCTATGCCTTCCGTTTGTGCTGCGACATTGACTGTCTCGCCGGTATTGGCCACGGAAGGCACTTGCGCCTTAACAGTAGGCGCGCTAGAGGAAACGTTGCCATCTATGAGCTTGATTACTCTCACGGATTCGGGAGGCTGATTCTCGATCTGCACGGTCCCGCCTTGGAGCGTAACCGGCGCGTTCTGGTTCAGCACGTCCAAGGCAGCAAACGAGTGTTCCGCATGGAGCCCGAGGTCAGCCAGCTTAAGGGCGTGCGACCGCGGAGTCTCTGTCCAATTGAAGACAGTCAAGATGGCCTGGCGTGGACTTTCTTGCAGAAAGAAGATGCTGGGTTGTTCATCTCGGGAGTCGGATGTCATCAGATCAAGCGGTGTGGAGGCTCGTCCAACCTTGGCCATATTGAGCAAGTCCGTGTTCTCAACCAGCGCGAGACGATCTTTCTGAGAACCCAGGACAGGCATGTCGTCA
>QIAI01000006.1 GCA_003224995.1 Acidobacteriota bacterium | reverse complement strand
CCTCTCATGCGCACATCGATGCTGCTCTTCCTGCTCGCGGTTCCCTTGTTCAATTTGCCGGCATACTCCGAACAATGCCCGGTGCTCGATCGCATGGGAGGAACTTATTCCATGAGCGTGATGTCCTCGGATACCGGCTTTGCCGGGGATGAGGAAAACACCGGCGCCTACATGGGAGTGGATATCAGCGACATCACCCCCGAGCGGGTCTCGGCGTTGAAGCTCAAGGACGAGCGCGGGGTTGAGGTCACGATGGTGGACCAGGACGCTCCGGCGGGCAAAGCCGGACTGAAGGAACACGATGTCATCCTGACCATGAACGGCACCAATGTGGAGAGCGGGGCGCAGCTGCGACGGATGATCCGCGAGACGCCCGCCGGGCGCCTGGTCACATTGGGCGTCAGCCGTGAGGGACAGCCGGTCACCATCAAGGTGCAATTGGCGGCGCGGCACAAATCCGCCGCCTGGAGCGCGGGTCCCAAGGATTTCAAATTCGATATGCCCAACATGTCCGCCGTTCCGGATTTTGATGTGCCGGTATCGGTAGTCGTTGTGCACTCTTCTCTGCGCAGTGGACTCATGGTGGAGAACATTACGCCGCAACTGGGCGATTTTTTCGGGGTAAAGAGCGGGCAAGGCGTGCTGGTGCGCTCGGTGGAGAAGGGGAGCCGAGCGGAAAAGTCGGGCTTCCGGGCCGGAGATGTCATTGTTCGCGTTAATACTCAGCCAGTCCGCGACACCAGCGATTTCAGCCATGCGATCCGCTCCAATACCGGCGGCAGCGTGAACGTAGGCATCATCCGCGATAAGCATGAGCAGAAACTTACTCTGCCCTTGCCGGAGCGTAAGGATTCCGGGGATCTTTTCGAAGAGACGTTCGACTTGCCGGACATCGATGCAGAAGCGCAAGTGAAACTGGGCGAGGTTCGCGACCAGATGGCGCGCTTGCAGCCACAGATGCAGTTTGCGCTGCGCGGGGCGCAACGCGCGATCGAACAGGCCAGGCCGGAGATGGAAAAGGCGCGACGGCAGGTTCTGGAAGAAGTAGAACGACAGAGGCCGGAGATCGAGAAGGCGGTACGCGAAGCGCGAGCCGCGACGGAACGCGCACAGAGCGAGTTGTGCAGCGCACAGAGGGCACTTCGTCAGCAAACCCAGAAGTTGCAGAAAGATCTCCAGAAGCAACAGCGGGAACTTATGCACGAGCAGCGCAAACAGCTGGAACGGCTTAGGCATGAAATGCGCGGAGATTGGATGGACATTTAGCTGCAGTGAGGAAATGCGCCTTATGACATCGGCGCGCGGTCCGATTGAAAATTTAGTCTTGCCCCTGGGCGGCGGCTTTGAAGAAGGTTGGCCCCAGCAAGACGCGGTTTCGTCCACCTTGCTTGGCCGCATAAAGACCGGCGTCGGCAGATTTCACCAGTTCGTCGCGACCGGTTCCGTGGTCCGGAAACGTGGCCACACCGGCGCTGATCGTGACGCTTTGCGGTACTCCGGGGAACTGCCAGGTTTCCACCAGGCGGCGTAGCTTCTCGGCGACCCCCAGTGCGTGCTGCGGGTTGGTCTGCGACAGAAGGATGGCGAACTCTTCTCCGCCATAGCGGCACACCACGTCGATCTTCCGTACCTGACCGTGAAACATAGAGGACACCTGGCGCAGGACTTCATCGCCCAGCAGGTGACCAAAATCATCATTCAGCCGCTTGAACTGGTCGATGTCGATCATCAGGACGGCCATGCCACTGTTGAATCGCCGGGCACGATCGATTTCCTCGACGACCCGCATCTCGAAATAGCGACGATTAAAAATCCCGGTCAGGCCATCGAGATAAGCTAGCTGCTTCACTCGCTCGACGTAGTGAGCGTTCTGGATGGCGGTGGCGCAGATGTCGGCCACGGCTTCCATGGATTCCACGTCCCCTTCCTGAAAACTCGCTGCCCGCTCGCTCTCGAGCATGAGCACGCCCAGGCTTTGGCCAAACGATACCAGCGGAATGCACATGCGGGACTGAGTGTCCTGATAGAAGCCAACATACTCGGCGCAGGCGCGAACATCGTTTTCGATCAGGGTTTTGCCCAAGGCCAAGGCTCGTCCCCACAAGCCGCTGGTAACTGGTATTCGCCCCCCGGACGATGTGGAAGCTGTGAACCTTCCCTGGCTGGCGCGCAGCAGCAATCCATCATCGTCGCGCAGAAGAACGGAAACGTGTCCGACCTGGAAGGTCTGCTCCTGATCCAGCACAGCGGTCGTTTCACGCGCGATCGCGTTGATCACTTCCATGTGCCGGGCGCGCTGCCGTTCGAGTGAATACAAGCGGGCATTCTGCAGAGCCATCGAAGCCTGGGTAGAAAACAGGGTGAGCAGGTCAATTTTTTCGTTATCGAAATGATCGATGTTCGCGCTCTGGCAGTCCAGAACTCCCACGACTTCGTCGCGCACCATCAGCGGGATGGCGAGCTCGGAACGGGTGCTCTGGGCAGAAGAGACGTATTGAGGGTCTCGAGAAACATCGGGCGCATAGATGGGGCGCTTCTGGCGTGCGGCTGCTCCGGTGATCCCCTGGTCCAAAGGCAGGCGGGTGCACTCATGACCCGCATCCCAGCCGATCTGGCAGCGCGGAGCGAGCTCCTTTTTGTCCTTATCCAGTAAGAGGATCGCGACATTCTGCAAATGGAAATAGTCGCGCGCGATGACGAGGATCTGGCGCAGGACCTCATCCAGATCAAAGGTCGACAGCACCGCCTGGCTCGCATCGTAAAGGATCGCGATTTTTTGCATTCGGCTGATGAATTTTATATGTTCGCCCGCGGGTTACGGAGGTTCCGAAAGTAACCATGGGTTGGCGGGATGCACGGGGATTTAGCCCCGGGCACTCAGGTTTAGCCGAGAACCAGAGGAGTTCGACGGCCGGACGCGAACCAAGTCATTCTCTTCGATGTCGCCACCATTGAGCGGTGCGGATCAGGCCGAAAGCCACGACGCAGAACCAGAAATCAATAACCAGCCCCAGATCGACCTGGAACAGCTTGTGGCGAGCCGCCGGCGGTAAAGAGGGCATGAGGACGTAGTAGGCTGCATTGCCCAGCAGCACCGCCAGGAGGGACTGCAGAAAATTCCCGCTCAATGAAAGTTTAGACACCGCGGGCGCCCCCGCAGTCCTGGGAGTTGCCGGGACCGAAAAAACCAGCCCGGGCTCTCCCTGATACCATTCTTTTCGGCCTCTCACCCATGCTGGATCTCTCCACCCCGGTGCAGTACACCAAGGGAATCGGCCCTCGTCTGGCTGAAGTGCTGGCCGGAAAGGGGATCCATACCGTTGCGGATCTTCTTCATTATCTTCCCTTTCGCTATGAGGATCGGCTGAACCCGCGCGGGATCGCGGAGCTTCGGCCGGGCGAAATGGCGACCGTGATCGCGGAAGTCCGGACCTCAGGATTGTTCCGCACGCGGCGCATGCCTATCTTTCAGATGACCGCGGCACAGGGTCGCGCGCGCCTAAAATGTTTGTGGTTTAACGGCACCTACCTTCGGGACCGGTTCAAGCCAGGGCAGATGGTGGCCTTGTACGGCAAGGTGGAGGAGGACCGGCGGAGCGGCGAGTTGCAGATTATGCAGCCGCAGTTCGAGATCCTGGATGAGGGATCGGAGGACAACGGCGGTGATGCCGCGGAGCAGAAGCTGGCTGAGTCGCTGGAGGTGGGGCGCATCGTTCCGATTTACGAGTCGGCGGGGCAAGGGCGGCTGACCGCCCGATGGTTTCGAGGAATCATCCGCAGCGCGCTGGAAAACATGCCGCCGGACCGGCGGGATCCGATTCCGGCGGCGGTCCGATCGCGCATGGGATTGATCGCGCCCAACGAGGCATTGTGGAAAGTGCATTGGCCCGATGCGGGCGAAAGCTTCACCGATTTGCAGGCGGCGCGTACTCCCGGTCACCTACGCTTGATCTTCGAGGAGTTGTTTTTTGTAGAACTGGGGCTGGAGTTCAAGCGGCGGCAGATGAAAGCGCAGACCGGGGTTGCGTTCACGCTGAACGATCGGGCTCGCGAAGCCATCAAAAAGATTCTTCCCTTCCATCCTACCAACGCGCAGAAACGCGTGCTGAAAGAAATTGCTGGGGACATGCAGAAGCCCTATCCCATGCGGCGGCTGCTGCAGGGGGATGTGGGTTCAGGCAAAACGATCGTCGCCTTTGAGGCGGCGATTATTGCCCTCGAAAATGGCTATCAGGTCGCGTTAATGGCGCCCACCGAAATCCTGGCGCAACAACACTACTTTAATGCCCGGCGCATCCTGGAAAACGCCGGTTACCGCATAGTCCTGCTGACCGGGTCCCTGGAGCAGGACCGAAAGCGAGAGATTCGACGCCATATTTCGCATGGCAATGCGCACCTGGTTATCGGCACGCATGCGCTACTGGAACAGACGGTGGAGTTCGCAAAAATTGGGCTGGTTATTGTGGACGAACAACATCGCTTCGGCGTCATGCAGCGCTTAAAACTCATGCGTAAGACTAGCGAAGAAAAAGCTGCCAATGCCTCGTCGGAAGAACCCAGTCCTTCTCCGGAGCCTGACGTGCTGGTCATGACGGCAACGCCCATCCCGAGAACATTGGCGTTGACCCTCTACGGCGATCTCGATCTGAGTGTGCTTGATGAACTTCCGCCAGGTCGTACTCCGATTGTGACTCGGCGGGTTTCGGACGAACGGTCGGATGAGGTCTGGGAATTCTTGCGAAAACAGGTGGCCGCTGGTCATCAGGCGTATGTCGTGTATCCAGTCATTCAGGAGAATGAGGAACGGGAACTCAAGGCGGCGCTGAAGATGTACCGGGATCTGAGCAATGTTGTTTTCGCGGATTTGAAGGTGGGCCTGTTGCACGGACGCATGGAGGGTAATCGGAAGGAAGAGGTGATGCGGCGATTTCAATCCGGCGAATTGAATATCCTGGTCGCGACGACAGTGATTGAAGTGGGCGTCGATGTTTCCAACGCCACTGTCATGGTGATCGAGCACGCAGAACGCTTCGGCTTGTCCCAATTGCACCAGTTGCGCGGGCGCATCGGACGGGGAGGCGCGAAATCCTTTTGTATTTTGATGACCGGCGGCAAGGTTTCTGAGGAAGGCGAGCGCCGGCTGGATGCGATGGTGCGCACTAATGACGGGTTTCAAATTGCTGAGCTTGATCTGGAACTACGGGGTCCCGGAGAGTTCTTCGGAACGCGCCAGGCGGGTCTGCCCAGTTTCTTGATCGCCAACTTGATCCGCGATCGCCAGATACTGGAGGCCGCCAAGCGCGAAGCCGCGGCGGTGCTGGAGGGACCAAACCAGGAAATCTCGCAGCCGGAGATTGACCGCGCGCTGCAGCACATGCATGCGCGCTGGCAGAATATGTATGGTCTGGTGGAAGTCGGCTAGTCTGACGGCACGTATCGACGCGAATCTTTTTCCTTGCCCACCTGCTCGGCAATGAAAGAACATTGTGCCGCCCAAGCCAGATTTGTTGGCTTGAACTTGGGGAGGGGAGTTCGACCGCGTTATGGCACAGACCGCAGCCGGTACCATCATCATCATTCTCGCCTGTATCTCGGGCGCAATATTTGCTCTCGCCATCCTGCGTTACTACTGGGCGCCCAGCTTCCGCACGGCGCACAATGATGTCATCGGTCCCAACGTCGGAGTGATCGGTACGACCTATGCGGTCCTCATTGCATTCATGCTCTCGGGTGTGTGGAACAATCTACAGGCGGCGCGCTTGAATGCGGAACAGGAAGCCAACAACCTAGTGAACATTTTTCGCTTTGCCTATCAGCTACCGCGGGAGTCCCAGTCGCCGGTGCAGGACCTGACACGGAAATATTGCGAATCCATGATCGCGGAAGAATGGCCGGCCATGGCCCGTCAGGAGCAGAGCGCCAATGCACATAAGCTTGTGCAACAGCTCTGGCGTTCTCTGACCAGCGTGAACCCTCGCAACTCGAGCGAGCAGACGGTGATGGACCATTCGCTTTCGGAGCTGACGAGCATGACCGAACATCGGCGCATTCGGCTGCTGCAAAGCCGTCAACGGCTGCCGGCGCTGCTTTGGGCGGTGTTGATTGTCGGAGGAATCATAACCGTGGGCTCAACCTGCCTGTTTGGCGTGGAGAATTTCAAGCTGCATATAGTGCAGGTATTCGAACTCAGCTTTCTGCTGTCGCTGATGCTGGTGGCAATCGCGTCCATTAATCGTCCGTACCAGGGAGACGTGCACGTGACCCCGGATGCGTTCCACTACGCTCTGGACACGATGAATGAGGGTCCGCCTGCGCCCTTGGGACAATAGGGGTTATCCAGGTCCTCGCAAGCAATGCGGACAATTCTTCCGCCATTACAAAAATGGCCAGCTTGTAATTGGAATCGCGAACCCTGGATGCGATCGCGCATCTTGCGAAAATCAGATGCTTACTTTGGCGGTTGATCTTGCGGCGATCAACTCCCGCATTCTGCGCGAGAGGTTGACCGCGAGCGAGCGATAGAAGCGGGAGCCAAGATGGGGATAGAGTTCGAACAGATCGTGCAGCACCGACCATTCGATTGCGCATACCTGGAGGTCACCGCCGGAGATCACGCTTGCACTGGCAACTCCATTTTCCAGGAATGCCATCTCTCCACAGACTTCACCGGCGTCCAGTTTGGCGATCAGCGCCTTGCCGGCGGATTCGACCCGGCCAGTTCCCTTGACCAGCAGGTACACCGTCTTGTTCTGCTTGCCGGCATGGATGAGGACGTCGTCTTTCTTAAAGGTGGTGCGCTTGGCCCGGTCCACGATCAAGATCCAGTCATTCGGGGTGAGATACTCGAGGCGGTTTTTTGCCGTCTGCAAAACGGACAGCAATTCCTCGTGAGCAGCATCTTTCTTCTGAGCACTCATGCGACTGTTCGAGCCCCAAGCCACCATCGAACAGCATGGTTGGGTTGACCGAGGATACCAGAAACCTATCTCCTGACAGGTAACCAAAGGCTCACCTCGACGAATGTCAGGCGATACAGCTGTCAGCGGCAAACCCCGTCGGACGAGCGCCAGCGCTACAATTTCTGGGAAGGTGTAAATGCGACAAATCCATCGGGCGGCGGAGAGCGACTGATCGCTATGTCAACCACGAAAGAATTCAAGTGCGAGATCTGTGGAATCATGACGGCCACGCCGATGCATTGGTTCATCATCGAGTGCGGGGACCTGAAGCTCTCGGTCCACAAGTGGGACCTGCAGGTGGCGGCCGGGCCGGCCGCGCGTCACTTCTGCGGGGAAGCGCACGCCCAGGTTTTCATCAGCCGCTGGTTCGATTCGATTTGTGTGCCGGTGAAGCGCTGAGTGGCTGTTTCGACGAAGCACGCGGTCCCATGTAGAATCGAAGAGGTATGGCGGGCGCTTCCCCATTGATCCAGATCGAGCTCGGTCCCCCGGTACGGCAACCCAAGCCGGCCTGGTTGCGAGCCAAAGCACCGGTCGGAGACAACTTCCACAATCTGAAAAAGTTGGCTCGCGGGCTTGGATTGCACACGGTGTGTGAGTCGGCGCAGTGCCCCAACATCGGGGAATGCTGGAACCATCGCACCGCCACTTTCATGCTGCTGGGTGATATTTGCACGCGGCGTTGCGGATTTTGTGCAGTTCCGAAGGGAAAGCCCGAAGCCATTGATTGGGAGGAACCGCAGCGCGTAGCCGAAGCGGTCGCGACCCTGGGACTGAAACATGCGGTGGTCACCAGCGTAAATCGCGATGACGACAATGTGGGCGGCGCCAAGGTTTTCGCAGAGACCATCCGCGCGATTCGGGCATCGACTCCGGACTGCCGGGTAGAAGTTTTGATTCCCGATTTTCAGGGCTTGGAAGAACCTTTGCGCATTGTGCTGGAGGCTCGGCCGGATGTCCTGAATCACAACACCGAAACGGTGCCGCGTTTATATCGCGCGGTGCGGTCCGGCGCCCGGTACCAGCGCACCCTCGACCTGCTCGCCAAAGCCAAGAAATTTTCGCCGGGAGTGGTCACCAAAAGCGGTGTAATGGTGGGCCTGGGAGAGTCGACCGATGAACTGGTCGAAGTGTTTCGCGATTTAGGGAACCGCGGCGTGGATCTTCTTACCGTGGGGCAGTATCTGCGGCCTTC
>QIAI01000705.1:1118-2572 GCA_003224995.1 Acidobacteriota bacterium | reverse complement strand
AAATGGGACGGCTGGTCTTCTTCGTGCTTCGTACCCGAGTGATAAAGATCGGTCAGCTTGTCGAAGGTGAGCTTGCCATCGCCCTTGGCGGGGCCGAGCAGGTGAGCTTCGTCGCCTCCATCTGGTGGTAACTCGGAGAGCTTCTTCATGTGCTCATGTCCGGCGTGCGCGGGATAGCGATTCAACAGTCCGCGGCCACCGGTGAATTGCTGTAGCCCGGCATGGAAGAGTCCGGCGAGAAATCCTTTTTCAAATCCCTGGTGAAAGTTGCGGACCTTCCAGAGTTCGTCCTTGATCCAGCTCGATTCTACTTTCGTTTGGAACTGGCGCAGCGTTGCTGCCGAGGAATCGCCTTTCTGCAAAGCCGCAAACGCAGTCTCGGCCGCCAGCATCCCGCTCTTGATGGCAAGATGAATTCCCTTCAGCCGCTGCGAATTCAAAAATCCTGCCGAGTCCCCGAGGATCATAAGACTTCGCGCCGTAGCGGATCATTTTCCCGCCCTCGAGCAAGCTCGCTATAAAAGGATGCTGCTTAAAATCCTGCAGCACGTGCTGCGGATCGAGCCGCGGGTCGGGATAGTCGATCCCGGTCACAAAGCCAAGCGATACCAGGTTGTCTTTTGACCCGTAAATCCAGGCGCCGCCGTATTCCTTGGTGGTCAGCGGCCAGCCCATCGTGTAGATCACTTCCCCCGGCGCAATGCGGCCCGAGGGAACTTCCCAAAGCTCCTTGATTCCGACGCCATAGGTCTGCGGGTTGCGATCCTTGGCGAGATTGAACCTGGTGATGAGTTCTTTGGTGAGCGATCCGCGCGGCCCTTCCGCCAGAATCGTGACTTTGGCTTTCAGATCGTAGCCCGGCTCGAAGTTCGATTTCGGATGGTTCTGTTTATCGATGCCCTTGTCGTCAGTGCGCACTCCAGCCACGCGCGCGCCATCGTAAAGCAACTGTGAGCCCGCGAAGCCAGTGAACACGGTGATGCCGGTCTCTTCCACTTTCGACCCGAGCCACTTTACAAACTTGTTAATGGAGATGACGTAATTCCCATGATCACGCAAAGGCGGTGGGGTGATGGGAAGCTTGAACTTTCCATTCTTCGTCAGGAAATAAACAGCTTCTTTATCGCACTGGGCATCGAGCGGCGCTTCCTTCTCAAAGCCGGGCAGCAGTTCGCGCATGGAACGTGGATCCAGCAGCGCCCCGGAAAGGCAGTGCTGCCCGATCTCACGCGCCTTTTCGAGAACGTAAATATTTTCTTTGCTGAGCTGCGCGTCGGGATTGGCGGCGTTGTGCTCATCAATCAACTGCGAGAGCCGCAGCGCACAGGCCATCCCCGCAGGCCCACCGCCGACGATGACTACGTCGGCGTCCATCTGAGGGCGATCGATATTTTCGAGAGGAGTGCGGAAAACCAGCATTTAGCTTCTAGCCTTTAGCAAAAAAAACTTCGAAC
>QIAI01000705.1:0-1085 GCA_003224995.1 Acidobacteriota bacterium | reverse complement strand
ATTCCGTAGCGATGGATAGTTGGGTTTCGAGTTCCAGCAAAGAACCACGAGAGTGGCCGAGGAACTGCTGAAATTCGCCTTTGGTCAATCGTCCTTGCCCCTCGGCAATGTTGGAAGCCACTGAAACCGCAGCGCGCCGCAACTGCGACGTCAGTCCATAAACTTCGTTTCGCGGAAAAGTCTCCGTGGTTCTATAAATGTTGCCTGCAAGCATTTTGGCTTTTTGCCAGACAATTAAGTCTTTATAGTTGTGGCTCATGACCGAGCCTCTCTTCACCCCACGCACCTGAAACCTGAAACGCGAAACTTGAAACTAGCTTGTCGCTTTCACCTTCTTCACTTCCTCAATCAGGGGCGGCACCACTTCAAAGAGATTGCCCACCACGGCATAATCGGCGATTTCGAAAATCGGCGCCTCGCTATCTTTGTTCACCGCCACAATCGTGCGAGCGCCTTTCATCCCGACGATATGCTGAATCGCCCCGCTGATCCCCAGAGCCAGGTAAAGCTTGGGTGCCACGGTCTGGCCGGACGAGCCGATCTGGCGGTCCATCGGAAGCCATCCAGAATCGCAAATGGGCCGTGAGGCCGCCAATTCTCCGCCGAGCGCCTCCGCCAACTGCTTCGCGATTTCGATGTTCTTCTGTTCTTTGATTCCGCGTCCTACCGCCACAATGATCTCAGCCTGCGTCAGATCAACCGCCTGTTTCGCTTCTTTGAAGACTTCCTGCGGCTGGTTGCGCACCACGCCGTCCCCGATTTCCACTGCAACCGTTTCCACCGGTGCCGCGCTCGCACCCGCTTCTACCTTGTCTCCGCGAAACGCGCCATTCTGAAAGGTCACGAACCAGGGAGCATCGCCCGCGAAGCTCACGTCCGCCGCGAACTTTCCCTGAAACATCTGCCGGGTAAAAACCAGCTTGTCGCCCTCTTTCTTATATCCGACAGCATCGCTGATCACGGTGCGTCCCATGGCGGTCGCAAGCTTGGGCACGAAATCGCGGACCTGGTAGGTATGCGGCATCAACACCAGTTGCGGCTGCTTCGCCCCGATGAACTCCTTCAACCCCGCCGCAAACGCATCG
>QIAI01000005.1:6637-11955 GCA_003224995.1 Acidobacteriota bacterium | reverse complement strand
CCCACCCGTGAATCGACCGGACAAGGAAGATTTCCAGGTGCTGATTCCATCATTTGTTACCAGCCAGCTGAAGGAAGCCTTCGAAGTAGGATTTCTTTTGTTTGTGCCTTTCATTGTGGTGGACATGGTGATTGCGAACATTCTGCTGGCGATGGGGATGTCGATGTTGTCGCCCACGGTGATCTCGCTGCCTTTCAAGTTGCTGCTGTTCGTGCTGGTGGATGGATGGTTTCTGATCGTCCGTGGCCTGGTGCTGAGTTACACCTGAGGAGGCGGAAATGAATCCCGAGGCAATCACCCGGATATTGCGCGAAGGGTTGGTCATGATCCTGCAGCTTTCCGCGGGGCCGATGCTGGCCAGCATGCTGATCGGGCTGGTGGTATCGATCTTCCAGGCTACGACGCAGATCCAGGACCAAACGCTGAGCTATGTCCCGAAGCTCACGGGGGTTTTCATTACGATTGCCATCATGGGGCCGTGGATTCTGGCGCAGGCGGTGAAGTTTACCGTCATGCTGATGGAAAGCATCCCGACGGTACGCTGAGGACAGCCACATGTTGGTTGCGTTGCAGCGCGTGCTGGCGAACCTGGGGATCCACACCGAGATCAATACATTCCTCGTGTTGTTCGGACTGATATTTGCCCGGCTGGCTACGGCCTTTTCCCTCACACCTTTCCTCGGAGGGCGTTCGGTCGCGGGGAGAATCAAGGTCGGGCTGGCGGTCGTGATCAGCGCGTTGCTGTACACGAGCGTGGCTCCTGATTCGAACCTGGGCGACTTGAATGGGTTGCGGGTGGTGGGCTTGCTGGTGAAGGAAGCGGTGATCGGAGCGACCATTGGCTTCCTGTCGCAACTGGTATTTCAGAGCGTGCAAATGGCTGGGGCGATGATGGATTACAGCCGCGGAATGAGCCAGGCGACATTTTTGGCCCCACAACTGGAGACCAACGTTTCACTGCTAGGGCAGCTACAACTGCAGGCAGCGCTCGTGCTTTTCCTGGTGCTGAACGGGCACTTGTTGTTTGTGAAGGCACTGGCTACCAGTTTTCACAATGTGCCGCTGCTGGAGTTTCCTAAGTTCAGCGTTGGAACGCTGGCCGGCATGGAACAGATGGCGCACTACACCAGCGAAAGCATACGAATTGCATTGCAGCTCAGCGCGCCCGCCTTGCTCGCCTTGTTTCTGGTGGACGTCAGTTTCGGGATGATCGGCAAGGTGGCCTCGGGAATCCGTGTACATACGGAAAGCCAGCCGGTAAAAGCGCTGCTGGGATTGGTGGTGGTGCTGTTTGCACTGGGGTACATTCTGAACCGCATGCCCGGGTATTTCGCCGACATGCTGCAGATGGTGGAGCAGTTCACACGTAACCTTCGCTAAGTTCGACTTGGCCTTGCGCAATGAGGAGCGGGAATGTCAGGAGAGAAAACCGAACAACCGACTCCGAAACGCATTAAAGAGGCTCGCAAGAAAGGCGAGATATTCAAAAGCAAGGACATCATCCAGGCCTTGCTCTTTATGACGGCGGCGGCTGTGCTGACCACCGGTGGCCCGGCCTACGTGGCGCAGCTGGGCGACTTGATGAAGCAGTTTTTCCAGCCCGAGGTGATGCGTGGAGGTATGCCCCTCAATGCCATGCTGGGCCGGATGGGCTATGCCTGGTCGAAGTTCCTCCTGCTGACGGCTCCCTTGATGGGCGCACTAGTGATTGCGGCAGCGGCGGGGAATTTCATGCAGGTGAAGGTTCTATTTTCGCCGGAGGTGGTGAAGCCGAAATTCGAGAAGCTCAACCCGATCAGCGGGTTCAAAAATGTCTTCTTCAGTCCGAACACTTATATCGAGCTGGTCAAAAATCTGATCAAGTTCAGTGTAGTTTTCTGGATTTTGTACAGCTCGATCAAAGGAAGCCTGAGGGATATTGTGCCGACGGCGGGCATGCGACTGGATCAGACGGCGGCGCTGACCGCTCGCCTGATGAGCAGCATTCTTTTCAAGGTGGGCGGCGTTTTTATGGTGCTGGGGGCCGCCGACTACATGCTTCAGAAAAAGATGTACATGAAAAAAATGATGATGAGCAAGGAGGAGGTCAAACAAGAATACAAGGAGCAGGAAGGCGATCCGCATGTGAAGCACATGCGCAAGCACCTGTTCCATCAATTAATGCAGGGGAGCGTTGCGCACAATGTTCCGAAGGCGACCGCGGTGGTGGCTAATCCGACCCACCTGGCGATTGCCATCCGCTACGAAGAGACCACGATGCAGGCGCCGCGGATCACCGCGAAGGGGCAGGACGCGATGGCACTGAAGATTATTGAGGTCGCCAGAGAACACAAGGTGCCGGTGGTGCGGAATATCGGACTGGCGCATATCCTGATCGATCTGTAGATTGGACATGACATACCAGAGGACTTGTACGAGGCGGTGGCTGAGGTCCTGAACTTCGTCTACCAACTTGCGGCTGAGGCTTAGAAACCAAGAGAGGAAAACGGTATGAGGGTCGACTATACCCTTCCGGCGCTGCAACCGGGTAGCTTGCCGGAGTTGCCCACGGGGCAAGACGCAGAAATTGCATTTCGAGAACACCTTCGCACCTCGCCGGTCCAACTGCCGGTCACTTTCGAGCAGCAGTTGCGCCTGGATGTTAGGCCGTTTACTGGAACCTACATCGGCTCCCCGCCGCGTCCCCAGAGCCTGGAATTGCATGATGCCGAGGCGCAGCGCATGCGCTGGCGCACGATGTTGTGGAGACACACCCCGGGAGCGATCCAAGCGGATGGGCCGGGTGCGGACACGCGGGGGCAATCGGTTCAGAGCATGCTGGAGATGCTGCTGGATATGCAGGAAATGGAAGATGCGATGGTGTCGCAGAGTGTCGCAGTAACGCGAGGATAATCATGCCGGAGAAGGGTTGGACGTCAGTGGAAATCTATCTACTCGCGGATCGCGGGTATGCACTCTACCGTCAGGGTCGCTACCAGGAAGCGGCGGTGATTTTTGAGGCGCTCACCACGCTCGATCCCATGAACTCCTATTGCCGAACGGCCTTGGCGGCAGTGTGCCTGGCCTTGGGTTTCCCGGAGCGTGCTGCCACTGAATTGACGTTTCTGCTGAATCGGAATCCGGCGGACCACGATGCTCGCGCACGCCGATGTGAGGCTTACTGCGAACTGAAGCGCTGGAATGACGCTCGCCAGGACCTGGCGATCCTGCAGCGGAATGGCGAACGAAATCATTCCCAAAGACTTGCCTGGCGAATGCAGGCCAGCGGGGTGCAATGAGGAAGCTAGCAACTTCGCCGAGGGGACCTCGATAACTGTAGTGAGTCGGGACCAAGTCGAAATTCAAAGCTGCAAAGGAGAAAACAATGGGAGATGCCCTAAAGTCAGTGGGTGATTTAGTGGGTGGAGCGCTCAACACGGTTGAGAACGTGGGCAAAGCGGCAACCGACGCGATGAGCGGCAACTTTGGTGGTGCCCTTAACGATATCGGCCAAGCTGGACAGAGTCTTGTAGCCACAGCAGTGAAGGGATTCGTCGCCACCAATCCTGAGATCGGCAAAATGGGTGGGGTCGCAAACATGTTGGGCGGCCTGCTGGGTCACGCTGGCGGATTTAATCCCGCGCAAGGAACCGGAAATCCTCCTCCCTTCAATCTAGGGGGAATTCTGGGTGGGGTTCTGGGGAATCCGTTCGGCAACATTTTCGGCGGCGGCGGCTTCCCGGGATTGCCCGGACTGCCGGGATTTCCTGGACTTCCTGGATTTCCTGGCGGAGGCGGTGGTGGCCCGATTGGGGGCGGAACGCCACCGGGTGCCGGCGGAGCGGGTGGGCCACAGGAGAGCTGGGGACAGCTACAGCAGGATATGCAGGCGGCCGCCAAGAGTGGCGATCCGATGCAGATGCTGCAGGCGCAACAGAAGATCGATGCCTACAAGCAGATGGTCAATCTTATGGCAGCTGCGGAGAAGGCGAACGACGACATGCTGGAAGGGATCATTCAGAAGATCGCCTAGTGGACGATCGGAATCGGAAAAAAGGAGAAAAAGAGAATGGCACAACAACAATCTTCCACGCCCAATGCGGCGCAACGGCTGATCGATGGCGCATCTCTGAATCAGATTCTTGGAGTTACGCCTGCCCAGGAACAATCACTCGCCGTCATCGGCTTCAACTTCTATCGGCAAGGCAAAATGAATGAAGCCGAGACCGTATTCAAAGGGCTGACAGCACTCGACGAACACTCGTACTACGGCTATGCCGGACTGGGCGCCGTGGCGTTGGCCAAGCGACCACCGGATCTAAAAACTGCCTACGAAAACCTGTCAAAGGCAGTAGCGTTGAATCCAAATGACCCCAGCGTTCAGGCAAATTTGGGCGAAACTCTGTTGCGCGCGGGCAAGCTCGAAGACGCGAAGGGACCACTGGAGAAAGCGTTCCAGCTGGACCCCGGGCACAACGATGCCGGGGCCAATCGCGCCCGGGCTCTGGTAGGCGGCCTCAACACGATCGTGCAACAGGTTGAGAGTCGTTTGCAGGAACAGGCAAAAGCAGGCAGCAAATCGAATTGATGCAATCTGGGCACGCCGGGTGCCGGCTCCTCGGAGCCGGGCATCCGGCGTCCACTTTAGAACTTCGCAACTACTCTTCGCGAGCGGGATATAAGCCGATCGGGAGGAGCGCTTTTGACAAAACGCGAGTCCCGGCCGAGACATGATCGCCAAGATCCAGACTCAGCTCCTCGAAATCCAAAAAGAGATCCTCGGAGGAAATCTCGCCGGGGTTCTAACGCGCTTTGCCGACTTGATCCTGGTCAGCCTGGTCGGGGTCATGATCGGGCTCATGATCGTCCCGCTGCCGACCTTCCTGCTGGACATTTTTTTGACCATTAACATCACCGTCGCGGTGACGATCCTAATGGTCTCGATTTACATCTCGAGTCCCACGCAGATTGCTTCTTTCCCTACGCTGCTACTGATTACGACGCTGTACCGTTTGTCGCTGGATATATCGGCGACGCGGCTGATTCTGCTGAAAGCGGATGCCGGCGAAGTGATCCGCGCCTTCGGCATGTTCGTGGTGAGCGGGAACTTCGTGGTCGGAGCGGTGATCTTTCTGATCATCACGCTGGTGCAGTTCATTGTGATTACCAAGGGCGCGGAGCGAGTCGCCGAGGTGTCGGCACGCTTCACGCTGGACGCGATGCCCGGGCAACAGATGAGCATCGACGCCGATTTGCGAGCGGGCATCATTGATTTCCAGCAGGCGCGAACGCGGCGGGAAGGGCTAGCGCGCGAAAGCCAGTTTTACGGCGCCATGGAC
>QIAI01000005.1:4990-6617 GCA_003224995.1 Acidobacteriota bacterium | reverse complement strand
GATGAATGGGATGTCCGCGATGGAGGCGGTGCAAACCTATTCCATTCTGACGATCGGGAATGGATTGGTGTCTCAGATTCCGGCGCTGCTGATTTCGATCTCTGCCGGCATGGTAGTGACGCGGGTCGCTTCGGAAAATAAGGACTCGAACCTGGGGAAGGACGTCGCCGGGCAAATTTTGGGTCAGCCCAAGGCGATTGCCGTGGCTTCCGGGCTCTTAACCATCATGGCCATTATCCCGGGGCTGCCGAAGATACCGTTCTTCATACTGGCGGGACTTACCGGGTCCCTGGCATGGGGCTTGTTCCGTGCACAGAAGATGCAGGCCGCGGCGGCGCAGCACTCGCAAATGCTGGCAGCGGCGAATACGCAGGATCCCCAACTTTCACTTACCGTGCCGCTGGTGCTGCAAGCCAGCGAAGGGCTCACGCCTTACGTGGATCGTGAAACGGAGAAGGGAAAGAATTTCTACGAACAGCTTCTGGGGGCGCGCAACGGATTGTATTACGAGCTCGGCGTGATCTTCCCGGCGCTGCAAGTGAAAGGTAATTCGCCGGGAGAACCTGGAAGCTTCACCATTTGGGCGAACGAAGTTCCAATTGTAAGTGGGCAGATTCGCGTGGATGCGGTGCTGGTGAATGATTCGGTAGAAGCGATCTCGGTATATGGACTGCAAGGCGAGAACACGACGAATCCGGCGACCGGCAAGCCCGCAGCATGGATATTACGGGAGCAGGCGGACCGCGCGAAAGGCGCGGGATTGCAGGTGTGGGACACGGGCGAAATCCTTTTGATGCATCTGACGCACTACCTGAAGAAGAATGCGAAAGATTTCCTGGGGATCCAGGAAGTGCAGGTGATGGTGTCGTCTTTGAAGCAATACTATCCAACCCTGGTAGACGAGACTGTGCCCAAGCCGATTTCACTGCAGACGCTTACCGAAATCCTGCGAAGGCTGGTGGAGGAAGATGTCTCGGTACGGGATTTGAAAGCGATCATGCAAACCCTGTGCGAGTGGGGGCGGGTTGAGCACGAAGTTCTGGCTCTCACGGAACACGTTCGCGCCGGGTTGAAGCGAAAGATCTGCTACCAGATTTCGCAAGGACGCCCTTTGCTGTTCGTTTATCGACTGGATCCGGAGATTGAGGAGATGTTCCGAAACTCCATACGGCAGAGCGCGAGCGGCGCCTACCTGGCCATGGATCCGTCACTCAGCAAGCAGGTCATGCAGGCGGCGCGGGCACAGATCGGGAATTTGCCGCCAGGGGCGCAGCGTCCCGTGATTGTCACCGACGGAGAGATCCGCCGTTTCGTAAAGCGGCTTTTGGATTTTGCAATTCCAGACGTCGTGGTCTTGAGTTACGACCAATTGACGCCGCAGATCAGCCTTCAGCCGCTGGGAGTGATTGCTCCAGTAGCCCAGCCGCAGATTGCCGCTCAGTGAGTCAGAACCGAGGTACGAGAGCTTCAGGCGGCGCGCAGATCCCGGGAGAGGGTAGCGAATTGCCTGGTAGGCGAGCAACCCGCCGAAGTGAGAATGCGATACGCGTAGCTCTGTTCGAAAACATAGAGAGCCGTGAAGGGCGGTCGGTAACTATTCGTCAGCAGCCAGCGCAGCAACTCGTAG
>QIAI01000005.1:0-4838 GCA_003224995.1 Acidobacteriota bacterium | reverse complement strand
CGCAGCAACTCGTAGCCGGGCGATGGATCGTCGGCGATGCAGCGAAGGTCGGAAATAGTGGTATCCCTGGCTTTGGGAAGAGAGACCGCGTAAGCCTGCAAGACGTTTTCGCGGAAAGCGCCTAGAAGCTGCTGGTAAGGCGCGATGTTGCGAAGGAAGGGCAGGCGTTGACACCAATGCAAGGATTCTCCCGGTGCGAGGGAAAAATTAGCGAGGTCATTGACATCGATTGCGCGCACCTCGACGGTGGGATCGGGATCCGGCAGTACAGGAGCGTCAGCGTTCATGTCGACAATGCTAAGTTGCGGAGATGCCTGGATGAAACGGTACCGGCGAACCGGGCGGTCCGGAACAGACGAGCCGTGCAGCAGGAAGTAGCCGTCATCGCGCAACTTCTTGCAGCTCTCGTTGAACAGCAGGATGGAGATGCGCTGGGTGCGAAATTTGGGAAGAGCGCCCCAGTAGACGGTGTAGGCCTCATGAGCGGCGGGGTCAATGCAATTGATGATGAGGGCGGCCGGCTCACCTTCAACGTAACCGATGAGCGAGTGTTCGTAGGAGAAGTCCCAGTAACGCAAGAAGGCCAGGAAACTGAAGAGGTCAAGATTCCACTCGAAAGACATGCCGCGGGATGATTCATTCATGATGTGAATCACGTCCGGGAGATTTTGCAGGTTGATGGTGCGCAGATCACTCGGCATAGCGCCGAACATAATACTACCGTGAGTCCAGAAGGGGGAGCATTTATGAAGAGCGTAGCCAAAGCAGAGCCAGTGCAGGCGGGATCGCACGACGGCATCGGATGGAGACAATTTCCAAAGTTCGAAGAAGTACTGAGTTCCAACGAGCCGGCAGCGCTGCTGGCGAAAGTGGAAAAAACTTGCCGCCAGCTGAACGAGGTACTCCAGGCGGGGTCCGATGCCGATAAGGCTCGCGCCAGGCAGGCAATGACGGCATACGGGCGCTCGCTGGACCTGTTGCGGTTGCTGACGGAGATGCGGGACAAATCGGCCGCGCAATCGTAGCAACATCTGTGCCCCAAACCGCGATAATTCGAATAGGAGAACGCCTGTATGTCTGAAATCACGAATGCCCTGAACGCGGCGAATTCGCCGAATTACAGCATCGATCAGATTTTGCAGTCCACCACGCCGGGCAAGCAGCCAGGTGGATTTCGAAAGGTGCTGGGCGCGGTAGTGGGTGGGGTCGGCAACATGTTCGCTCCAGGCCTGGGCGGGCTGATCGGCAGCGCCATCAGCGGCACGGGGGGCATTAATCAGACCGGACTGATGAGCGATTCCACACAATACCTGCAACTGCAACAGCAGATGAACATGGAGCAGAGGGCATTTGAAACAGCGTCGGCGGTGATGAAATCGCGCCAAGAAGCGGCATTCCTGCTGGAAGCGGGAATTATTTACCGCGATTCAAAAAACTACCAAGCGGCGCGGGATGTGTTCAGCGGTGTGGGAATATTGTATCCGAAAAACGAAGTGCCGGAGATATTGCTGGGCACGGTGGAATTTCAATCCGGCAACTTCGACGCAGCCGAGAAACACTATCGCAAGGCTTTGGAATTGAACGCGCGCAGCGCGTACGCGTATGCGCATCTGGGAGAAGCCTGTTTGTTTCGAAAAGATAAAGAGGCGGCTCGTAGCAACCTCAAAAGCGCGCTGGCGCTCGACCCGTTGGGAGAATATGGGAAAATGGCTCGCAGGTTGCTGGAAATGGCTGATCAAGTAACGTTCGCGTAAGCGCCGTCTACCATGGATATCAACAACATTAAGCCGCCAGGAGACTCAGATGCTTACCTGAGCCCCGACGAGCAGCCCGTCAATGGGAAGAGGGATAGCCGATTCACGGAGGCGACGAGCAATGCGGAGACAGCGGAACCAGCGGCTCCGTCGCTCGCGGTGATCGGGCAATTCTCCAAGAAGGCGTTGGATGACCCTACGAAGCTTGACACCATGGTTCGCGCTTCAGTCTCAGAGCTGATTGAGTCCAATCAGAATGTTACCGGGCCACTGTTGGATTCGCAGAAGCAATCGTTGGTAGATTTTCTTTCTGAAGATCCGCTCATGCGCCGGCAAGTTGAAACGTACTTGCGAAAGGCATTGGTCTAGATGGAAGTCCTGCTCTGCATCCAATCGAAGCTGGACGGCAGTGTTCGGGAAGTAAAGCGTGAAATTGCTGACGGTCTGGCGGTAGGGCGCGGCGCCGAAGAGGGCGTTCTGCTGGATGGCCCTGACCTGTCGCGGGAGCATCTGCTGTTCACTACGGACGGGAACACGGTTTTCGTCACGGACCTGAGCAACAACGGAACCTGGCTGAATGGAACCCGGATAAAGAAATCGATCAAGAACCGGGTGCGCTCGGACGATTCCATCGAGGTCCCAGGTTATCTCTTAAACTTTCAGTTGCCTGACGAACTGCGGCAAGCCGCTGTGGTCGCAAGCAAGGAAGCGCCGTTAGTGGTTGTGCCGGAAAGCCTGCCCGAGCAAGCGCCCAAACATTCCGGACCTCTGGCGATGCTGGATCCGGTCTTCCACTTCATTGGTTCCTTCACGTTCATGGAAAAATTCTTAACTGTCGTGTCGTTCGGTGGATTGCTGTTGTTGTATACCTACTTCGGTTCCTGATCGCAGCGGTTTTTCTTCCCACATGCCGCATGCGAAGTTTTCCCAGCCATAAATCACGGGCCAGGTTTGGCGAGCCCTATTAGGCCAGCATGACTTCAGCGAAAATTTTCCAGGGACACAAACCAGACAAATTAACGATTGAGCAGATTCAACAGGGGTGCGATCAAAGAACGGAATGCATCCGGATTTTGCCAAGCAAACACGCCAACTCCAGCAAGCATAACAATAAAGATAAGGAGCAGGACCCAACCAGTCTTACTCTTTTTTCGTGGTGCAGGGGAAACTTTCGAACTCAGTTTGAGTGCTGGTTGCTTCGTGCCCGCTTTCCCTAAAACAACCGTTTTGTTGGCTCGCTGAGCAATCGATCGCATCTTCGCGAGAACGGATTCGAGATCGGTGGTCCGCTTCTCGGCGCGCTTCTCCATCATCGATTCGACCAAATCGGAGAGCGCGACGGGGTAGTCAGGAAGTAAAGATTTTACTTGTGGTGCGCGGCTTTCCAGATCCGCCTGCCAGCGGAGCCAGTCCAGATCGGTGCGTTGCCCGGAGAATGTCTTCTGGAAGAGGCGTTGGCCAAGAAGGATTTCGTAGAACATGATTCCCAGCGCGTAAACATGAGCTCCAGCCATGGCCGAGTCCGATCCGCTGCTCTTCTCCGAGAAAAGCTCTGGGGCGGCGTACCGGGGATTTCCTGCACCGCTGCTGGTTCCATGGGTCAGCGCCGGCTGTAAGCTTTGAACGGTAGCTTTGCCCACACGATCGAAGCAAATGCTCTGCGGGGTTAACGCTTCTTTCCTGTTGCCACTCGCGTGCATCGCGATGATGGCCTGCACACTCGACACGAAGGCGTGAATCACTTCCTCAAGTTGGGGTGGCCCTTCCTGCAGGTAACCCGCTAAGGTTTCGGGTTGTTTGCCGACGAGTTTCTCTATGCGCGCTCCAGGGTCGGGTGCTGCAAGCAGGGGTGCAGCCGGAGGCTTTGCAGGTTTAGGGGCAGGCACTACCTCGGGCCTCGCCGCAGGCTTGACGTCCTGCTTGGGAGCAGGAGGGGTTACGGGAGTGGGACGAACTTGCGCAGCTGGAGCCGCGTCTATCTTTTCCGCGACCATCGGTTTTAAAGGCGTGTGGACGTTCTGGATGGGAACCGCCTTGGGAGGCGGAGAGGGTGGCTTAGAAACCGGAAGGGGTTTAGGAACGGATTGCGCTTGCGGAGCGCCCGGGCGCTGAACGAGATCGGGCGCCGGTCGCGGCGGGGGAGCGCCTGGAGCAGGTGTTTTCGCCGATTCGCTTTTTCCGTTCCCTGGGCCGGCTGGGGTTCTTTGGGAAAGGAACGCTCGGCGCTCATCTTCCTGCTTCAAACTTTCTGCAGCCACTTTGTAAAGCTGCTGGAGATCGGCAGACTTGGCGGCGGCCTCTTTGATGATGATCCTGGCGAGCGGCCCCATAAAATTTGCCAGCTGTTTTTCGACGGTTCGCAAAGTGGCTTCATCGAACCGGCCGGCCACCGGCGGCGAAAGTGGCTTGGCCTCACGCGCTTTGGGCGCGGCACCGAAATCGGGTTCAGCCTGAGGCCGCGGGAAAGTCGAGGTCATCATGGTTTCGTTCGACACGGTTCGGCCGGGACTCGCAGCGAATGCATTCTCAAAGGCATCCCGAACAGCTTCGCTGAACGCCACATCGAGCGCCCGGGGAAGGTCAGCATTCATCTCCGAAGGAGGACGGTGCTGGTCATTGCAGACCTGTTGCACCAAGGTGTCGGCCGGACCGGGGAAGGGAGCCACGCCGGTGAGCAACTCATAGAACACAATTCCCAGAGAGAACAAGTCGGATCGGCGGTCCACCGCGGAGCCCGTCAATTGCTCCGGCGACATGTACTCGGGCGTTCCCGGGCTGAGTTCCGCCATCCCAAAATTTGCGATGCGCGCGATACCTTTGTTCGTGATCAGCAGGTTAGACGGCTTTATGTCACGATGAACGACGCCCTGGTGGTGCGCGACCTCCAAGGCTCCAAGGACTTGCTCAATCAGACTCACCGCATCGGGGATCGGAATCCGTCCTCGTTCCTTGAGACAGCTGCCCTCCACGCTCTCCATCGCGATGAAGACCCATTCCGCATCCTCTCCATATTCGTAGACACCAACAATGCCAGGATGTCGGAGGCGGGAGGCAGAACTCACATCACTCTGTAGCCGAGAGATC
>QIAI01000700.1 GCA_003224995.1 Acidobacteriota bacterium | reverse complement strand
ATGTGTGAGAACAGGACGTCTGAGAACATGATGTCTGAGAACAGGATGTCTGAGAACAGGATGTCTGAGAACAGGATTTCTGAAGAACAGGTCGTCTGAGAATAGCCCGCCACTTCAGTGGCGGGATGCTTACCACAAACATGACCCGTCCCGTAGGGACGGCTGAATCGGCGGCATAGATTTTTCAGGCATGCCCATCGCATTTTTTCAACCTCCATTGAAAAGAAGGCAGTTAAATCCGAAGATCCTGCATCCAAACGAAAGTGCGATGGCATGCTGTTGACTCGACAATCTTCTTTGACTCGCAGTTCGACAACCAGGAACTCTGGATAGCGTCCGTATTGGCTGCCTTCCGGCTGGATCGCCATGTTCGTCTGCGGCCGCCCAGCTCATGAGCTAAGATACTGTGAATCAGAGGCTTCCATTTAATTACCAACGAACTACATTCAGTTCGGTTCCCGTCCCATCTGCAGGTGCTTCAAGGAGAGAGCATGAGACACAGGTTTGCCCCCATCCTGATTGCCGGACTGCTAGCTTTTCCCCTGTGGGCGCAGCAAGCCACGCCAGCTCCCGCAGCTGGTTCCAATGACGCCGCCCTGGAACAAAAAATGCGTGAATTGGAAGATCGCGTCATCGCACTCGAAGGGCAAATCCGCATGCTGAAAGCTGCGGCCGCGCAACCCGCGCCGGCGATGCAGCACGCTGCAGCTCCCGCCGGGGCAGCCCAGGCGAACGCACAGCCCGAAGTTCCACCCGCCGCAACTGCCACGCAAGCGCAACCCGAAACCCAGGCCGCGACCTTGGCCACGACCACTCAAGGCCCAAACCTGGGTGGCGCCGGAACTGCTGCCGCGAAAGCGCTCAATCCCGATATCAGTGTCATCGGAGATTTCATCGGCGCATTGGGCGGCAATTCCCAGCAGAGTACCGTCTCCTTGCAGCCCACGCCTGCATTCCAGATGCACGAATCGGAAGTGGGCTTCCAGTCGATCATTGATCCCTACGCCCGCGGAGACTTCTTCATCTCTTTCGGAGAAGAGGGCGTCAATCTCGAAGAGGGTTACATCACCTTTACCGCTCTGCCCGGTAACTTCGTCGCTAAGGTGGGAAAGATGCGCTCCGCCTTCGGCAAGGTCAATATGATGCACAATCATGTGCTGCCCTGGGTGGAGCGGCCGATTGTCAGCAACAACCTCCTGCCCGCGCCCAAGGGCATTTTCCTCGACGCCACCGGGCAAGTCTTTCGCGGAGATTCGGGTGACGTCTTCAAGTCATCGCAGCGCAGCGATGTGAGCGCCGTCGCCCATCTTCGCGGTTATCGCGATATCAATGAATCGACGAACCTGGATTTGGGCGTTTCTTACGCGCGCGGCCACAATGACGTGGGCACGGACTTTCTTACCCAGCTTTATGGAGTCGATGCCACGCTGCGCTGGAAGCCGCTGCGCCGCTCGATTTACCACTCCTTCGTCGGCCGCAGCGAGTTCATCTGGAGCAATCGCGAGCAGTTGCCCACGACTCAGAAAGCTTTCGGATACTATGCTTCGGCGGATTATCAGCTGGGGCGCCGCTGGTTTCTGGGTGGACGCTACGATCACTCCGACCGCAGCCGGGATGCTGCTCTCACCGACAAAGGCGGTTCGGTTGTGCTCACGTATTGGCCAAGCGAGTTCAGCCAGTTGCGCGGACAGTACCGCTTCACGCACTATGGCAATAACGTCGATGCTCATGAATTGTTTGTACAGTTGATCTTCTCGCTCGGAGCGCACGGCGCGCATCCGTTCTAGAGAAGGGAAGGACAGGAATGTTGAAGCCAACCCGTTTGGGAGTCGTATTTATTTTTTTATCGCTGGTCGCCTTGTTTCTGCCCGGCGTGGCGCAAGCCAAAAAGCTGAATGTCGTGACCGCCACCACCGACTTGGCTGCGCTGGCCCAGGAAGTCGGCGGCGACAAGATCCAGGTCGAGTCCATCGCCAAGGGCTATCAGGATCCCCACTTCGTCGAGGCCAAGCCGAGCTTTTTGCTGAAGCTTCGCCAGGCTGATCTGCTGATCGTGGTCGGCCTGCAACTCGAGATCGGCTGGCTTCCCCCGCTCATCAACCAGAGCGGAAATGCCCGCGTTCAGGTCGGGGCAGCAGGCTATCTCGATGCTTCGCAATTTGCCGAAATCCTCGATATCCCCACCGGTCAGGTCACTCGCGCCATGGGAGACGTCCATCCCCTCGGCAACCCGCACTACTGGCTCGATCCCGACAATGGACGCCGCATCGCCCGTGGTTTTGCCGCCAAGTTTGGCGAACTGGATCCACCCAACAATGCCTATTACCAGGAACGCTTTCAGGATTTCGACAAACGGCTAAGCGCGGCGGAACAGAAGTGGGATGAGGAGATGAAGCCGTTCCATGGCCGCAAGGTGGTCACCTACCACAATTCGTTTCCCAACTTCGCCAAGCACTTCGGCCTGAACGTGATCGGCTACGTAGAGCCCCGCCCTGGAATTCCACCCACGCCGAGCCACACCATCGAATTGATTGGGCTCATGAAGCGCGAGAACTGTAAGCTCATCCTGGTCGAGCCTTATTTCGACTTGAAAACTCCGCAGTCCATTGCTCGCGATACTGGGGGCCAAGTCGTCCAATACTTGCCCTCGGTGGGTGGGGTAAAAG
>QIAI01000004.1 GCA_003224995.1 Acidobacteriota bacterium | reverse complement strand
CCAAGTGGACGTGTCCAATTCGTACTGCACGTGCGTGTCGCTGTGCCGCGTGCCGCTCATGAAGGTTGTTCCGCGGATAATCTGGGCGCGCGTGTGTTCCGCAAGAATTTCTTCGCTACCCAAACCGTTCTGCGCTGAAATCAACGCGCCTTGATCGAATCGGCTGCCGGCGTCTGCGATGGAAGGCTTCACCTGCGCCGCCTTCGTAGCCACGATGCCAAGATCGAAGTCCGGCAGCTCCACTGCCTGATCTGTGGCACGCAACCGCACTGTGAAATTGTGTGTCCCGGACACTCGTAGCCCTTCGCGGTTCAATGCTTCCGCATGTTCTTTTCGCCGGGTGAGCACCCACACTTCCGCCACGCGCGCCAGGTGCGCCGCATACAGACTTCCGATGGCGCCACACCCGATGATGCAGACTCGCTTCATGCTTTCGAGCCAACTCGCCGCTCGACTTTTACCAACTCAGCCGCCTGTCCAATCTCGCCCTTTAGCGCGCGAAACAGACTGTCTGGATTGTTGAACGAATCTTGAATGAATACGCCTTTTTCAAACAAGGCATCCTGCAGGGCGGCAGAAATCGTATGAATCGGCGCCGCTCCGCCCTCTCCCATCCCCTTTGCCCCGCTGTAGCTGTGCGGCGACGGGGTTTCGATATGGCCGTATTTCACGTTTGGCATATTCATGGCCGTGATTGGGATGTAGTCGCTGAATGTGCTGGTCAGCATGTTGCCTACGTCGTCATAGGCGCAATTCTCCAGCAAAGCTGCGCCGATTCCGTGCGCGGTGGCGCCATACACCTGGCCCTCTACAATCGGGGGATTAATCACCGTGCCACAATCGTCGACGGCTACGTAGTCGAGAATTTTCGGGATGAAGGTCTCGCGATCCACTTCGACGATGGCGATATGCAATTGCGAAGCGTAGGTCATCGTCAGGTTGCCGTATTTCTTCTGGGTATCCGGCACTTTGAAGGGCGCGCGCCAGATGTATCGGCAATTCAGGGTCACTTCATAGAGATCCGCGGGCAACACGGCGCTGTTCACGTTTACTATATTTGCGAGGCCCCAGTAGTTAATCGACTTGCCCTTCGATTTCGATCGAATTTCCGGACCCTGAGCGCCGATACCGAATTCTAGGTCTTCAGGTTTGCTCTCGAGCACGTGAGCGCCAAGCCGCGTCATTTCTGCTTTCAACTTCTGAGCGGCGCCGTGTACCGCCGATAATCCTGACACAGCAAACTGGCTCGCATAGGTTCCCGAGAATCCGGTATGCACGTTGCGTTCAGTGTCGAAACCGGTTCGCACCGTGATCAGGTCAGGGTTGATGTTCAGCACGTCGGCGACGACCTGCGCCGCGGTGGTTTCATGGCCCTGTCCCTGGGGACATGATCCGACCGCGACCACCACTTCTCCATAGATATCGAGTTTGCAGTTCGCCCCCTGCGAGTTGCCGGAAAACGGCGCGCCCGGGTTCACGATCTGGGATTGCCCGAAGTTGTTGGTACCGGAATCAAGAGTCGTTCCAATTCCGATTCCAACCATGCGCCCTTGCTTGCGTGCTTCCGCTTGCCTGGTCTTCCAGCCATCCCAACCGATCAGGTTCTTCGCCATCTCCAGCATCTTGGGATAGTTGCCGGAGTCATACACGCAACCATTCGGCGTAGTGTAGGGAAATTCTTCGGGTCGTATGTAATTACGCAGGCGCATTTCATCAGCAGCAATACCCAACTCGTGCGCGCAGATGTCGACCACGCGTTCCAGAAACCACAAGTGTTGCATCCGCGAGTAGCCGCGATTCGGCCCGACTGGACACTTATTGGTGACCGCCTGGCTGAAATCGATGCGTGCGTTCTTGAAGCGATACACGCCAGGAAACACCTGCGACCAGATTACGCATCCCAGGGGTTCGTATCGCGGATAGGCGCCACAATCATCGATGTGCCGCGATGTAATGGCGGTGATCACGCCATTCTCATCCAAGGCTATTCGCGTATCACGAAAAGTCCGCTCGTTCCCGTGCGCGCTCGAGGTCATGTGCTCCGAGCGGGTTTCCACCCACTTGATCGGACGCCCCCGGCCTTTCTGGAAGCGAGCGCACACACCGCCATTTGCGGGTAGCTCGTGATCTTAATTCCAAAACTACCGCCGATATCGAAAGTCTGCACCCGAATGCGATCAATGTGCACGTTGAGATGCGCGGCGAGAAATTGAATCGCAAAAGATGGGAAGGAATTGTTGCACCAATAATAAATGCGCTCGTCTTTTGGATCCCACTGCCCTAGGACTACGTTGTTTTCGAGCGGCGTGCTGGAAAAGCGATGGAAGTGCATGCGATCGATTTCTACGATCGAAGCAGCCTCACGAAACGCTTTCTCCACATCACCGTACTCAAACACTCCATTCCAGACCCTATTCGTGCCCGCGTCTTCGTGCAAGATGCTGGCATCGGTCAGAGCCTGTTCCGCATCCACCACCGGTTCGAGAGCGTCATACTCGACCTGCACCGCTTCCGCGCCATCGTCGGCGACTCCTGGCGATACCGCCACCACAGCCGCGACCGGCTCTCCCTGATAACGAACCTTCGAGACCGCCAGCGGGTAGTCTCGAATTTTGCCGGCGGGATCGGGCGCAATCTCAATGAATGGCTGAGTCTGCGAAGCAACCTCGGCGCCGGTGAGAGTGCAAACTACTCCAGGAATCTTTTCGGCCTCGGAAGTATCGATGCTGACAATCTTCGCGTGTGCGTAGGGAGAACGAACGAAGCGCAGGTACAGCATCTCGCGCAATTTGATGTCGTCGGCAAACTTGCCGAGGCCGCGGAGCAGCCGCGCTTCCTCCTTGCGGGGTACAGCCTTACCCACCCAATTTTTTTCGTTATCGACGCTCACAATGTGCTCCCAGCCGGGGAATGCAAGGCAGCCTGCAAACCGTCAATCAGTTTCTGAACTTGTTTTTTGCCGAGTGGTTCGAGTAACCCTCCGGCCACCGACGTCAACCGGCCGAAAACCTGTGCTTCTCCTTCCCATGCCACTCTCGTGCCCTCTCCGGCACTCGCCAGGTCAAAAGCGGCGACCATGCTTACATTGCCGCCCGCTACGCTGCCTTGTCCTTTATATTGCGCACGTCTTGGCCGCTCCGATTCCGCCAGATGCATTTTCACATCGGCAATACCTTTTATATAGGAAATGCCTACGTTCACTTTGACCGTGAAATGCTCGGCATCTTCCACTGATACGCCTCGAAACTCCGGCAGCAGCGGCGCGAACTTGTTCGGATCAGTCAGGAAGTCATAGACGTCCTCGGGCGTGCGCCTCACCTCGAACGCGCCGGCGAATTTGATAGCCACGCCTATGCCCCTTTCAGGTTGTGCCCGGCCAATCGAATGGCCTTGAAAATGTTTTGATAACCAGTGCAGCGGCAAGTGTTGCCGGCTATCGCCTTGCGGATTTCAGTTTCGCTGGGCTCGTGGTTCTTGGTTATCAATTGCAAAGTCGAAAGCATCAGTCCCGGCGTGCAATAGCCGCACTGCAGTCCGTAGGAATCCCCAAACGCTTTCTGAATCGGATGCAGTTGCCCGTCCTTTTCCAGTCCCTCAACCGTCTGGATTTCGGCTCCGTCCGCCTGCACCGCGAACATCGTGCACGACTTCACCGTCGCACCATTCATCAGGACGGTGCACGCCCCGCAATAAGTCGTGTCGCAGCCCACATGGGTTCCCGTGAGGTCAAGTTCCTCTCGCAACAATTCCACCAGCAACATGCGCGGTTCGACGCTCACCGCATATGGCTTGCCGTTCACCTTGAGTTGGATGGAAACTTTGTCAACCGGTTCAGGCATAAATATGGCTTACCTCGACCCGTTCTCCCCGTGCTCGGAGCATCGCGATTGAAATCGCTCGTTTCACAAGCGCCGCCGCCAGTGTCCGTTTGTATTCCGCCGAGCCCCGCATGTCGGGTTGGGGATCGACGGCTGTGCGGACCGCATCCATGGCCGTGGCAATCACTTTGTCGTCGATCTTGCGTCCACGTAGCGCCTCATCGGCTTCTTGGGCCCTCACCGGCACCAGACCTACACAGCCCAGAACGATAGAAGCGTGCTGGCACACATCTTCTTTCATGGTGAGTTGCACTGCCGCACTCACAGTGGGATACACCGGCGCGGAACGCTTGAAAGCAAGGTAGGCGCCGCCACTGCCCTTGTCCGGCCTCTTTACGACGATTTCGCGGACCAGTTCGTCGTGCTCAAGCACGGTGCTGTACGCGTCAGTAATAAAATCGGACAGCGGGACGGTGCGCTCTTGGCGTGGGCTCAGGCAGCGGATATCGGTTTTCTGCGTCAGTAGAACCGTAGCCCAATCGCCGCTGGGATCCGCCTCCGCCAGCGAGCCCCCGATCGTCCCCCGATTCCGGATCTGCACATCCGCAATTCCAGCCGCGCAGTCGTGAAGGATCGGGAAGCGCTGGGAAATTGGGGAGTTTTCGATCTCCGAATGTCGAGTCAAAGCTCCGAATTTCACTGCCCCATTGTCTTCCTGGATGTAGCTGGTTCCGGCAACAAAGTTCAAATCCACCAGGTGTCGCGGATTGGCAAAGCGCAGCTTCATTAGCGGAATGAGGCTCTGGCCGCCGGCGAGGAGCTTGGCTTCATCCCCCAGTTGCCCCAGCATGGTCGTCGCCTCTTCCAACGAACTGGCCCGATGATAGTGAAATGGTCGTGGGTACATCGTTGCTCCGTTTACCCGGTGGAGCCGAGATCACGCTCTCTGAGAGCACGTTCAATCTCGGCGATACGACTATGCCGGTTCAGGCCGGCATCCGCCAGAATCCCCATACTACCGCCGCCAATGCGATCGTGACCGTCACGGAGCCAAAAATCGCTAGTCCTGATGCCAAAGCCGTATGTCGGCTGACGGTCTGCAAAATTACGCCCAGGGGAAAAAGAAAAGATCCCGCCACCAATGCCACGGCAATCCAGGTACGAGTCCGCTCCTC
>QIAI01000003.1 GCA_003224995.1 Acidobacteriota bacterium | reverse complement strand
GGAAAAGAACACCAGCAATATTCAAGAAGGCATCGACAATCTGAACAAGGCGCTTCAACTGCGGCCGGACTATGACGACGCCATGGCATACATGAACCTGATGTACCGTGAGCGGGCCGACGTCCAATGTAACGATCCGGCCAGTCGTGCCGCCGATCTGAAAACGGCGGACGAATGGGTGGATAAGACCCTTGCGGTGAAGAAAGCCAAGGCAGAGAAGCAGCCCGGCGTGGGCGGGATCACCATGGGCAATGAAGGCAAGTAGGTTTTCTTCCTCCTCAAAACTTTAAGCCCCTTCCTCCGGGAAGGGGCTTCGCTTTTTGAGGTCGTTAGTCCGCGATGCTCGCTGAGTTGAGACGGAGCAGAGTGATTAGTGATGTTGCGATGCATTGCCGACCTGGGCGGAACGCAAGGTCCCTCGACTTCGCTCGGGATGACAGAGCATCCGAGCATCGTGGGATCATCGACAGATCCGTCGCACCCGGGTGTGCGTGGGCGGTAGCGGTCCAGTAGAATGGCGTTGCAGAGCGCGTCAGAACGTACCTTCCTTGCATGTTTAAGAAGATTCTCATCGCCAACCGGGGAGAGATAGCGGTGCGCGTGATACGCGCTTGCCGGGAAATGGGGATTCGGTCGGTGGCGGTGTATTCCGACGTCGACCGGGCAGCTTTGCACGTGCGTAAAGCTGACGAGGCGTACCACCTGGGACCGGCGGCCGCGGCGGAATCCTACCTGAATATCCCGAAAATTTTGGCGTCGGCGAAACGCAGTGGTGCGGATGCGATCCATCCGGGCTACGGATTTCTTTCGGAGAATCCTCGGTTCGCACATGCTTGCGCGGAAGCGGGCGTGAAATTCATCGGGCCGACTGCGGCTGCGATGGAGATGATGGGCTCGAAGACTCGGGCTCGCCAGCATATGGGAAAAGCCAATGTGCCTTTTGTGCCGGGCACGTCGCGCGGGGTGGAATCGGTGGAAGAGGCGGCGCGAGTGGCGGAGAAGATTGGCTATCCCATCATGCTGAAAGCGGCGGCCGGCGGCGGCGGGAAAGGCATGCGGCTGGTCCATGGTTCACACCAGTTGCGCTCGGCACTGGAGAGCGCGCAGAGTGAGGCGCTGCGCTCGTTTGGGGATGACGAAGTTTATATCGAAAAGGCGATACTGAATCCGCGGCACATTGAGATGCAGGTCCTGGCGGACGAGCACGGCAACACAGTTTATCTGGGCGAGCGGGAGTGCTCGATTCAGCGGCGACATCAGAAAGTGCTCGAAGAATCGCCGTCGCCGATAGTCGATGGGGAGATGCGGCGCAAGATGGGGGAAGTGGCCGTGCGCGTAGCGCAGGCGGCTGGCTACACGAATGCCGGCACGATCGAATTTCTCGTCGATCAGGAAAGGAATTTCTATTTCCTGGAAATGAACACGCGGCTGCAGGTGGAGCATCCGGTCACGGAACTGACCACGGGACTGGATCTGGTTCATCTGCAGATTCGCATCGCCGCCGGAGAGAAGCTTCCCTTCAAGCAGGAAGACGTGCTGCTGCGCGGGCACGCCATTGAATGCCGCATCTATGCGGAGGATCCGGACAATAACTACTTTCCGAGCCCGGGCAAGATCACATTGCTGCTGCTGCCATCCGGACCGGGGATTCGGCGCGACAGCGGGATGTATGAAGGGTGGACGGTGCCGATTGATTACGATCCTTTGCTGGCCAAGTTGATCGGGTACGGCACGGATCGGGAGCAGGCGATTGCGCGGCTGGTTCGGGCGTTGAACGAGTACTTCGTGGGCGGAATCAAGACGAACATTTCGCTTTTCCGGCGGATTCTGAACGATGCGGAATTTCACGCGGGCAAACTGGACACAGGATTTCTGGATCGACTGCTGGCGCGGCCGAGGGCGGACAGTTCCCCTGATGAGAGCGCGGCCCAGGTCGCCGCGATCGCAGCCGGGGTATTTGCGATGCTGGATCCGGGGACAGCGGCTGTAAACGGTGCGAATGCCGCGGAGCCGGTTTCCAACTGGAAACGGGTGGGTCGACGGGAAGCATTGGAGTAGTTCACTACTAAAGAGACTTTAAGTCCTTGAGTGTAAGCTTTTGACCGCGAAGATCGCGAAGAAAACTTGAGCTAGAAGAAGAGAGCTTCAGTTAGAAAAAGATTTCTTCGATCGGCACATGGATCGATCGGTTCACGTTTCGCTGCCATGACTTACGACGTCAACATCGCCGGGAAGAACTACCGGCTCGAACTCGAGCGAGTGGACGGGGGTTGGATTTGCCGCGTGAATGGCGACGCGGTGGAGATTGATGCCGTGCTGGCGCGCCGGGACGTGCTGTCGATTTTGATTGTCGGCAAGGCCTATGAGATCAAGCGTGAGCGTACTGCCGTGGACATGCATCTGTGGGTGGGAAGCGCGCGCTACGCGGTGCAGTTGCGCGATCCGCGAGCGTTGCGCGGTCGTGCCAATGCCGATGATGGCAAAGGTCCTCGCAAACTACTTGCGCCCATGCCGGGGAAGGTGGTGCGCCTGCTGGTGCAGCAAGATGCCGAGGTGGAGGCGGGGCAGGGCGTACTGGTGGTCGAGGCGATGAAGATGCAAAACGAAATCAAGTCGCCGAAAAAGGGCGTGGTGCGAAAATTAGTCGCGACCGAAGGGGCGGCGGTGAATGCCGGGGACGTGCTGGCAGTGGTGGAGTGAGCCGCGTCAGTTTTTCCGGGTTCCGTGGTGGAGCCGCGGAAAGCAGGTCCTTCGCTGCGCTCAGGATGACAAATCGCTTTCGAGCACGGCGATCAGGATGACAAATCGTTTAAGCGCGCTCTCTGGATGACAATTGTTCAGGCACGTGGTCAGGATGACTGATTGGGTGCTACTTGCCTGGCCCTGTATTCTTCAGAATTTCTTCGGCGTAGTAGTTGTTGACCTTGGCAGAATCTCGCAGGACTTCATAATAGGCGGCCTTCAGCAATTGTTCCCGGCGGTCGCGTAATTGCGAGCGGATGGCTTGCTGGACGCGGGGGTCGCCGTATTCGCGCTGGCCGGCGGGTTCCTTGGCTAATAGTTTCACGATACGGAAGCCGACCGCGCGCTTGCTGACCGGATCCTGCACGGTGATGATGGGACCGTACTGGCCGGGCTTGAGTTTGAGAACGATCTCGCGGGTGGCGGGGTCGGTGCGTTGCAATGCAGACTCCGGGGTGAACCCCAAGTCTCCGCCGTTTCCTGAGGTCTCCGTGTCCTCGGAATAATTCATCGCAAGGGTGGCGAAGTCGTCGCCGCTATCGAGACGGTTGGCGAGCATCTGGATTTTCTTGCGGGCGTCAGCCTCGTTCTGAGCCTTGTCGTTTTTCAGGTTGTGTACCTGCGGATTGGGCATGGGCGAAACATAAATCTGGGCGAGGTGGTACTGGGCCTCGATCAAATTAAATTCGCCCTTGTGGGCGTTGTAGTAGTTGCTGACATCCTGGTCGCTGATGTTGATCTTGGAAGTGACTTCTTTGTTGAGGACTTTTTCCACGGTGAGGGAACGGCGCAGGTCGCGGCGGAAATCCTCGAGCGTAATCTTCTTGTCTCTGAGCTTCTGGTCGAATTGTTCCTGGGTGTAGGGCGACTTGATCTCGTTCATCTTGCGGTCGACTTCCTCGTCGGTGGCGAGGAGGCCGAGTTTCTCGGCACGATGCATGAGGATTTCGTCATCGATGAGCTCGCGCAAAATGCTGAGGCGAAGGCTGGTGGCCTGCTCGCCCACGGGAGCCTGCGATTGCTGCTGCTCGGTGCCGGAGGTCTGGTTCGAATAATATTTCTCCACGTCGGCGCGAAAAATTTTGCGGCCATCGACAGTCGCCATCACGTCGGCACTGCCCTGCTTGGATTGGCAGGCGGCCAGGAACATCAGTGCGGCAGCGGCGCAGCATGCGAGCGCGCGCCGGAACAGCATCGAGTTGAGTTTCAAGCCAAGATCCCCCTATGCGGATCAGCGATACGAAAAACCGAATGTCATTTGACGGCGGAGCCGGACGGAGCGGGAGCCGGGTTCGCCTCGTTGTGCACGGGCGGTTGGACGCCAGCCTGGATGAGCGCGCGGTCAAGCACGGTTCGCAGTTCGGCAATGGGAAGAGCTCCGTCCATTTCTTCCCCATTCACGAATAGAGTGGGGGTGGCATTCACGCCGACCGCATCTCCTTCATGAAGCGACGCTTTGACGGCGGTGTCGTCCTGCGCCTTGATGCAAGCCTGCAGCTTGGCGGCGTCGAGGTTGTGCATTTGCCCTTGCAGCATCGCGGTACGATCGATCAGCGCTTTTTGCGCGTCCACACCTTGCGCCCCATTGACCACGTGCTGATTGGCATGGAGGTAGTCGGCAAAGTCCCAATAAGCGTCGTTGTTCTGTGCGGCCAGGCAGTTGGCATTCACGGCCGCATGCACGGCCCAGGGGTGAATCTCGGCCAAGGGATAGTCCTTGTAGATGAAGAGGACGCGGTCGCCATATTCCTTGAAAACCTGCGGGAATAAGGTCTGGTGCATGCGCGAGCAGAAGGGACACTCGAAATCGTCGTAGTTGACCACGACGACCTTGGCATCCTTGTTCCCTCGAGTCGGGCGCCCCTTGACGTCCATTTTTTTCATGGTTTCCGCGTTCGGGTCCTTGGTGAGGTCGAGCCGGGTCATCTTGACCAGCGTCTTGCCGTCTTTGGAAAGTAGGAAATCGTACTCGTCCTTGCGATTGCCCTTGTTGAAGGTCAGTTTGACGGTGTCGTAATTGGGAAATTCACTGGGCCGCAGGGGGCCGATTCCGACTGTGACGTCAGGCGGCAGCTTGTAGAACGAGCGTACCTGTCGTTCGATGGCCTTGGCCGTGTCGGATGAGGGCGCCGACTGTGCCGAGCACCCCAGGCAAATGAGTAAGAGAACGAGGAAGGAACGTCGGACCAGCGTCAATAGGAACCGCCTCAGCATCAGGGCTTAAGCACTGATTATCTCACAGGGATTAGACGGCAGTCGTCAGTGTGGTGTCACCAAGCTCCGGCGAAAGCGGCGTTGGTCATTTGTAGTTGGTCGTTGGTCGTCGGTCGTCGGCCAGGATC
>QIAI01000002.1:560-6387 GCA_003224995.1 Acidobacteriota bacterium | reverse complement strand
TCGGGCGCAACTGCTGAGGCTGACGGCTCCCGAAATGACGGTGCTCGTCGGCGGCCTGCGCGTGCTGGGTGCGAACGCCGGCAACTCCAAACATGGCGTGTTCACCAAGAAACCCGAGACGCTGACCAACGACTTCTTCGTCAACCTGCTCGACATGAGCACGCAATGGCAGCCCTCGAATGAATCCAACGGCTCCGGAACCGTGTACGAGGGGCGCGACCGCAAGACGAACGAAGTAAAGTGGACCGGAACCCGCGTCGACCTGATCTTCGGTTCGCACTCCCAACTGCGAGCGCTCGCCGAAGTCTATGCCTGCGCGGATTCTAAGGAGAAGTTCGTGAAAGACTTCGTCGCCGCGTGGAGCAAAGTAATGAACCACGATCGCTTCGACGTAGCCTGAAATGGAGCGACCTGAAATGGAGCGACCTGAAATGGAGCGACGGGCGTCCTCGCCCGTCGAGCTCGGCAATATGCTTCCGACAGTGCATCGATTTCACATGCGCGCGGTCACAGGTATTGCCCAGGCAACCAAGTCCCCAGCTCTGCTGGACCGTCGACAACATGGAATAGTGATTGAACGGGCTCAGGCTCAAAGCCAACCATCATAAATAATGCGGCACGAAGGAAAGGACATCGAAGACGCGGTGCTCGAGCGCCGCAGTGAACGGTACTAACGATAGCGGCAACCGTCGCGCTATCGCTAGTACCAGGCGCCTGTTGAGATCCCCCGACGCCCCAAAACCTAGATGTTCACTTTTTCGTACATACCCCAATCCCAGCGGTTCCAGACTCGTCGGGAGCCGCCAGGTTCAGAATATGAACTTCAATGCGAACTGAATCAATCGAGGGTTATTGGCCTGCGAGGTCACCTTTCCAAAGCCGTTTGCGGATTTGTCGACTGTACCTGTGACTGGGTCGGTCGTCGGATTGAAATTCTGTCCGGGAAAACCAAACTGCGGGTGATTAAACAAGTTGAAGAACTCGGTTCGGAATTCGAGGCCCGCCCGCTCCCCAAAATTGGTTCTCTTAAAGAGGGCGAAATCAAAGTTGTTGATGCCATTACTGCGAATGGTTGAATCGACGCGGGACTCACTGCCAAATCCCCAAGCTGGCGGCGCATCGAAGCAACTCGTATTGAACCACTGGTTCAGCCGGGCATTTAACCCGCTGGGTTGAGCCGATTTCTTACATCCGGCGACCACGTTTGGACGGACGTTCGAAACCCCGAGATTGGCCGCCTCCAGAGGGGTTCCAGCCCCGCCCCAGGCAACTTTCAGAGGGAAACCTCGCTGGAACGTTGTGACTCCATCAATGCCCCATCCGGAGACCACCTTGCCGGTCACTCCACTTGCATCTCCGAAATACTTCCTTCCATGACCGAAAGGCAGGTCAAGGACGTAGCTCACGACCAAGCGTTGCGAGACATCCTGCGATGAGAGCGAACGCTCTCCGTTGAGGTTGTTCCAATCCTGGACCTGTCCGACGCCGCCAGTGGTCCCGTTCTCCAGCCAGCTCGTCAACGTATCGGTATTCGTGAGCAGCTTGGCATTGGTGTAAGCGACCAATAAAGTTCCACCGCCCGCGAACCTTCTTGTGCCCGACACCTGCAGCGAGTTATACGTGCTGCCGCAGCAGCCATACCCGGCCAGGTTCAAATCGGTGTATTGAGGATACGGCCGGTCCAGTTGACCTGCCACGATGTTGGGGCCGCCTATGGTGGCGTTTCCGCTGGTTCCGAACATCGGGTTAGGTATTTGGGTTGCAATCGCGGGTGTCTGGCCAGCGGCAGCCTGGGCTGCGGCTTGCGTGACAAATGAGTCTCCAATTTGGTCCAGATGGGTGGAGTACTGCGGCAAATGCACGCCATGGGAACCGGCGTATGCCACGTCGAGGAATATATTCCAGGGCAGTTGCCGCTGAATATTGAGATTGTACTGTTGAACGTATCCCGGCTTGGGGTCAAGGTAAGGAGCCAGCGTCGGCGATCCGGAGGCAGCCACGATTGCCGATGTATTTCCACTTCGCCCCGGAGGTGCAAGGATTCCGCCAGGCCCAAAAGGACCCTGGTTCGCTTCCGTGCAGGTGAAACTAGCAAACGTATTGTTACTGCTCGCTGGCAACGAACATCCCGTGGAGTTCAGCGTACTGAACGGAGTGAGGCCAGCGTCACGGCTAGCGGTGAACGGCGTAGTCGCAAGGTTCACCACATCGTTGTCAGGATTCAGCCCGAAAGAAACATAGTTCGGGATCCAGAACACTCCATATCCACCGCGAATCACCGTCTTCGGGTTCAAGCTATAGGCGAACCCGAGTCGTGGGGAGAATTGCTTCTTGTCCAACGGCAGGTTGTTGCGGCTGGTGTTGGGAGGGGTTTTGACAAGCAGCGCGTCGCCAAAGCACAGTGAACCCGGTGTACCCCCGCATCCCGTCACGGCCCGGTTCACCACGGTGGGATCAAAGAAGGTGAGGCGGTTGTAACGGTCAGACCACCCTCCCTGCAATTCATAACGCAGGCCAAGATTCAGCGTCAATTTGTTCGTGACTCGCCATGTGTCGTTGAAATAGAAGGCGCGATAGGTTTGACGTCCCGCGGTCTGCGCGGGAACCTGGGCCACACCTTCCGTCTGATTGACGAAGCTACCCTGATTCTGCGAAAGCCCTAATAGGAAGTCGGCAAACGGAAAGCCTCCCACGGCAACTGAGGCGGTTGGGTTGGCGGTAGTCCAACTTCCGCTGAACGCAAATGCTCCGCTGGCAATGTTGGTTTGGAAGTAATTGTCCAAGCCCAATTCGTATTGCCCACCCACCTGGAAAGTGTGCTTGCCGCGAATCATGGTAAGCGCCGGCGTGACGTTGTACTGTGTATTGTGGTCGCCGATGGCGCTGTTCCCCTGCGACTTGCCAATGTCATTGTTAAACGGGAACGCAGGCGTGGGCGGCGTTCGCATCACCGGAGGCGGCGTATTGTAGCTGGCAGGCCAACCCAGTTGCGTAAGGTCGTAGGCTGAAAGAATGGGTGCGCGGGCGTAAACAAATCGGCTGCCTGATAAGTTAATGTCGAAGATCGTGGTGGGAGAAACCGACCAGTTAAGATCGACCGCCAGCAACTTGGAGTGGTAGCTCTCCGAACAGCGATCCTGGCAAAGACCAGTGCCGAACGGATTCGTGGGCAGGTCGAGCAAGCCAAAGTAGGTAAACCGTCCGAACATCCGCAGGTTGCTGGTGAGGTTTTGATCGCCCCGGACTACAAATTCATTTGTGTTCCCACCGGAACTGCTCGCGGAGGTGAAGTTATCGGTGATCGCGCCGGGCGATGTAGGCGGCACAAAATACTTGTCCCACATCACGGTGGCCGCCTGGTTGAACTCTGCCACTGGTATCTGGTTGTTTGGGTACGGCTTGCGATTGCCGGCCGGATCCACGGTATAGGGATCATAGAGTTGCGTTCCCTGCGCCAGCAGAGCGGAGAAATCACCCTGACGGAAGGCCGTGAGGGGAACCGTGGTGGTTATGACTTTTCCGGTTCGCAGCCGGAATTGTTCCCAGCTCCCAAAAAAGAAAGTTTTATCTTTCACGATCGGGCCACCAGCGGAAACTCCGTATTGGTTCTGCACGTACGGAGGTGGTTGATTCTTTAGGCCGGACGACAATTGTTGTTCCTTCAGGAAGAAATCGTTTGAATTCAAAACCTTGTTGCGGAGGAACTCATGAGCTTCGCCATGAAAAGAATTGGTGCCGGGCTTGGTGCTCAGATTGACGACGCCTCCGGAAAACTTGCCCCAATCCGCGCCCAGGTTGTTGTACTGAACTTTGAATTCACCAACCGAATCCTGAGTTGGAATGACAATGGGCAGGTTGATATAGCCAATATTCAGCGGCTGCCCGTCCAGGTACTCGGCGCTCTCGTTCGCGAAAGATCCTCCGACCTGGTAGTTTCCCCAACTGAAAGGGTTTTGGCCCACAGGGGTTCCACCCGAGCCGCCCTGGGCGATGGCGGCCGGAGAGATGGTGATCAAATTAAAAATGTTGCGGCCATTCAGGGGCAGTTCGTTGGCCTTTCGCTGTTCCACTACTTGCCCGAGCGAAGAGGTCTCGGACTGCAGCAGCGGGATCTCCGAGGTGACTTCGACCGTCTCACTGACTTGGCCAACGGGCAAACTCACGTCGATCCTTGAGGCTTGGTTGACCTGCACGGCGACGCTCGGAATCGAGGAATGTTTGAAGCCCTGTTTCTCGACGTCAATCTTGTACTCGCCGGGGATCAGATTTACGAAGGAGTACTGTCCGTCAGCATTCGTTGGTTGCGTGCGTGTCTCCGACGTACCCACGTTGGTCAAGGTCACGCTGGCGCCAGCGATGGCCGCGCCCGATGGATCCGTGACCGATCCAGTAATCGAGCCGTAGGTGCTCTGCCCAAGCGCCAAGGTTGAGCACAAAAGCAGGAGAGCTAACGAAATTCCAATCTTCGTGGAGAGACGGCACAGAACAGAGAACATACCTACCCCCAGCGCCTTCGCGGCGGAAATGAGCGAAGCAAACTTCGACCTGTGGAATACAGTTCGCGGAAAAGACCCCACCCAGAGAGCTACTGATAGCAAGTACGAGCCGTGAAAAGGATTTGTACCAATAGAAAAGCTGTAGGAAGTTGCGCAGCTACGAGCTATTGAACTCGAAACAGACTGGTAGCCGGGGTGGCACGAGGAAGAACTCAGGCCACTTCTTAGGGATGATTGACTTCTTTGCGAAGTAGAGCGTACAGAAACGGCTTGCTGGTGGGTTTGGGACTACCGCCGTGGGGCTCAACGGTTACGAATACCGCGTCGATTTCTTCCAGCTGTTTTGCATCGTCGAACCGCATCACCCAGCGATGATTTGACTCGCTATCCAGATAGAGGATGCCCAGGCTCTTAGGGCGACCTTGCGTGCCCGGCGTCATCTCCTTGCGTCCCCAAACCTGAAAAGCGTTTACGTTCTTCACTTCGGGATCGAGATCGAAAGCGTAAAAAATGAGTGACTTGCCTTGGGTATAAAATACGCGTCCGAAAGACTTGCGCGTACGGCTGCGGCTGTCCACATCGTAGACATCGGCAATGTACAAACGTCTCGCACCCATCAACTCCCGGATGTCCCGATCCGATGTCAAATACTGCTCGTCGTTCTTGATTTTGCGTTCCTGATCCCGCGTCGTCGCAGTGAGTTCGTCGATCTTCGACTCCAACGATGCTGTGCGCAGCACCGCCTTGTCGCGCTCCGTGCGAAGCATAGCGAGTTCAAGGTGAATGTTTTGATTGGCTTGCTCAAGTTCCCGAAGTTGCAGGCTCAAGCTGTCGCGCTGGTCCGAGAGCTCCCGGATCTGCGCATCCGTCCGCGACTTGGCAGCCGCCGTATCGTTGAACCGTTCCGTCATCGTGCGCAACAACGACTTCAGCCTGGAGGCTTCCTGTTCGTTTCGGGAGCTCTCCTCCCTCAGGCGAAGCATCTGATCATCTTGCTCCCGGAATCGCTCTTGCACCGATTGCTCTTCTGCGGTGAGCTGCTGGATGCGGGTTTCGGCAACGATCGCGGTGTTGGTACTGGATGGCATGCGCCTGCCAACGTGGTAAGCGCCTGCGACCATCAGCGCGACACACACCGCAACCGCCGCGCCCGCGAACGACGTGTACCTGTTGCCGAGTGCAAGCCAGGAAAGCGGGAACCACTTCTTTGCAACTCTCTCTTCCTCGCGAATCCGGGCGAACAGCTTCCTCCGAGTCGCGGTGGCGTCCCAGGCGGTTTTTTCCTGTACATCACTGTGGATGGCCGCGAGCTCTGGTATGCCGACCCCGGT
>QIAI01000002.1:0-486 GCA_003224995.1 Acidobacteriota bacterium | reverse complement strand
ATGGTCACCATGGCTACTCGCCAGTGTCATAGAGACCGTTTCTCCCCCATCCTGCGAACAAACGCACTCTTGCGCAGTTTTTCGAGCCCGCGATAAAAATGGTGACGGACATTTCCCAAGGGCTCGTTCAAGCGCTCGCTGATCTCTCTCAGCTCAAGACCTTGGAAGTAAAACAAATCAAGAGTAAGGCGCTGGATCTCGGGGAGTTCTTCGAATGCCCTTTCCAGATGCAGCCGATTCAACTCGGACCCGATCTCCCGCTCCACGTCCGTGCGGTCCAACAGAGTATCATGCAGCGGATCGATGTCTGTACCAAGGTAAAAACCACGACGCGACAAGTGCGCCTTTCGATCAAGCGCCCGGTGAAAAGCGATCTGCACGATCCAGGCTTTCGCGCTGCCTCTTGAAGGCTCGAAAAGCATAGATTTCCGGTAAACGTAGAAAAATACTTCCTGCACGATCTCTTCCGCTTCGCCGTAGTCGCGA
>QIAI01000699.1:1589-4811 GCA_003224995.1 Acidobacteriota bacterium | reverse complement strand
TTTCGTGAAACGAACGTAATACGAAGCAACCGCCGTTCTCTTCCGTACACTCACTTTCGGAACAGATCGCCAAGCGCTTGCTTCATCACTTCGCCGCCAACTTCAGCGATGGACGCGGTGAGTGGAATGTCTTTGGGACAAACCTCTACGCAGTTCTGCGCGTAGCCGCATTCTTGAATTCCGCCGTCGCCCATCAGTGCGCTCAGCCGCTCACGTTTCAGAACCTGGCCGGTTGGATGTGCATTGAAGAGGCGCACTTGTGAAATGGTTGCAGCACCCACGAAGCCGGTGGCTTCATCGAATTGCGGGCAAGCCTCCATGCAGCAGCAGCAGGAAATGCAACGGGAGAGCGGATACATCTGTTCCTGCTCTTCGGGCGAAACGCGAGGTCCGGGGCCGAGATCGTAGCTGCCGTCGACGGGAGCCCAGGCTTTCACCGTCTTCAGATTTTCGAATAGGACGCTGCGGTCGGTCGCGAGATCGCGCACGATCGGAAACTTGGAGAAGGGTTCAAGCCGGATGGGATGGTCCAGGTTATCGAGCAGGGCAGAGCAGGCCATGCGTGCCTTGCCGTTGACCAGCATGGCGCACGATCCGCACACTTCCTCCAGGCAATTGGAGTCGTAGGTGACGGGCGTGGTCTTTTTGCCGTCACGGGTGACGGGGTTGGCGGCAATCTCCATCAGGGCGGAGGTGACATTGCGTCCCGCCTTGTGCGGAAGCTCGAATTCTTCCCAGTACGGCTTGGAGTTGGGCGTGTTCTGACGTTTGATTTTGATGATGACGTTGTTAGCCATTCGCTCTTAGCCTTTAGCTGGCTCCCAAAATGGAAAACCTTGATTTGTAGACCACCGGGAAGGGCACGAGTTCCACTCGTGCCGACCCTATGCTTAAAGAGGAGAAGCGGCTTTTAGCCGCTGAGGTAACCCTTGAAGCCCTCACGACTCTTCTCTCCTCCAGGAACCTATTTTGTAACCTTCTCGAGAGGTCTTAACTCAGATCCGTGATTCTTAATCACAATGTTTCAGCTTTCTTCTTAAAATCGCCGCGCAAGAGGCTAAATCCAGTCGGACACGTCGTACTTCCTTGGCCTGGGCGGTATCAATGAGACGTCCACCGGCTCGAACTCGAACTTGGGTTCATCGGCGTCGGGCGCGAAAGTCGCTTTCGTTGTCTTCAGCCAGTTCTTGTCGTCGCGGTCGGGAAAGTCGGGCTTGTAGTGCGCACCGCGCGATTCGTCGCGCATGGCCGCGCCCTGGGCAATGACTCGCGAGAGTTGCAGCATGTTGTAAAGCTGCCGCGCGAACGCTACGGTGGTGTTGGCCCACTGGCTGCGATCACTCAAGTTAATTTTCTGGAAGCGCTCGAGCAATTCAACCAGCTTGGCATCACACTGCTGCAGGTTCTTGTTGTAGCGGATGACGGTGCAGTTCTTGGTCATCTCCTCGCCTAATTCGCGCCATAGCAGAAAGGGATTCTCCGAACCATCAGCCCTCATCAGGCCGTCATTGATTTCCAGCTGGCGCTTTCTCTCGGCTTCGAAGTAGCCGTTGCCGTCAGACTGCTGAAGTCCGCGCGCGTATTGCACGGCGCTGGGGCCCGCGATGAAGCCGCCCCAAATGCACGACACCAGGGAATTCGCTCCCAGGCGATTGGCGCCGTGATATTGGTACTCGGACTCTCCTGCGGAATAAATTCCCGGGATGTTGGTGGACTGCTTGTAGTCCACCCAGAGCCCGCCCATGGTGTAGTGCATGCCCGGAAAAATCTTCATGGGAGTATCGCGGGGATCGTCGCCGACGAACTTCTCGTAAATTTCGAGGATGCCTTCCAGCTTCTTGTCGAGAATCTTGCGATCGATGTGGGTCAGGTCGAGATAGACCATCGGCTTTCCATCGATGCCTAAATTGTGCTCGTAAACAACTTTGAAGATGGCACGCGTGGCGACGTCGCGCGGAACCAGGTTGCCGTACTTCGGATACCACTCCTCGAGGAAGTACCAGCGCTCGCTTTCCGGAATGCTCTTGGGATCGCGATTGTCACCTTGCGTCCTCGGCACCCAGACGCGACCGCCTTCGCCACGCGCCGACTCCGACATCAACCGCAGCTTGTCTTCACCCGGAATGGAGGTGGGATGTACCTGGATGAACTCGCCATTGGCGTAATAGCAGCCTTGCTGGTAGAGCTCGGATTGAGCGGAACCCGTGCACACCACTGAGTTGGTGGATTTGCCGAAGATGGCGCCGATCCCGCCGGGTGCGAATCTCCATGCTGCGCAGATCCATCGCACAAATTCCGCGACAGGCACGTCCGCCATCGAGCACGGCCGAGAGGAATTCCCAGTGCTCGTATTTCTTCACCTTGCCTTCGGATTCGTAGCGCCGGACCTGCTCGTCGAGCGCGTAAAGAAGTTGTTGGCCCGTGGTCGCGCCTGCGAATGCGGTGCGGTTGTAAAGCGTCCCGCCAAAGCGCCGAAAATCGAGCAAGCCTTCCGGGGTACGATTGAAAGGGACGCCCATACGATCGAGCAGATCGATGATGCCGGGGGCGGCATCGCACATGGCCTTCACCGGAGGCTGATTTCCGAGGAAGTCGCCGCCGTAGATAGTGTCGTCAAAGTGCTGCCAGGTCGAATCGCCCTCCCCCTTCAGATTCTTGGCTGCGTTAATTCCACCCTGGGCGCAGACGGAGTGCGAGCGCTTGACGGGCACGATCGAGAACAAGTCGACGTTGCCGCCCATCTCGGCGATCTTGATGACGGCCGAAAGCCCAGCGAGCCCGCCGCCTATGACGATAATTCTGGGAGCTGCTGCCATTTCAGTTCACCGGCCTTCCCGGACTGCCATGACCCGCATCCACAATGTTTCCTCCTGAGACGGGCTGCTGGAAGCGATTGCGGAAGGTGTATAAGCTGGCTAATCCGACCACCGTCAACAACAAGAAAAACGCCATACAGAGACGGAGCAGTCGCTGCTGCGCTTTCTCGCCCGAGACGATTCCCCATTTTGCCGAGAATAACCAGATGCCGTAAGCGAAGTGCCAGGAAGCGGCGATCAGGCCAACGATGTAGAAGGCGAACAGCCACGGATTGTGAACTTCCGCCTGGACTTTCGGGAAAGACTGCATTGCGGCATCGTGCAGATCGACTCCCGTGAAGCGCATGGTCCAGGTGTGCCACACGATGTAGACGAAGGCGATGCCGCCCGTCCAGCGCTGCAGCGT
>QIAI01000699.1:0-1474 GCA_003224995.1 Acidobacteriota bacterium | reverse complement strand
GGGCCGCTGATGGCGGTGGCATTCGAAATCAGAATGTGCTCGAGAAGAAATGCACCGATCGGAATGATGCCGGTGAGCGAGTGCAGGCGGCGCAGAAAAAATGACGTTCCCTGACCGGCCCGTAGCGGAGCCACTCCGCGCTTAACGATCGGAGCCGCAGGACTGGCTGTTGTCGCCACGATGACCGCTCCTTATAACTTCGGATGTGACAAGCGAACCTTTTATTATCTTGGCGGACGGCAAGTGAGTCAAGGAGACATGGCGGGAGTTCCGCGCGAAAGCTTTAAGTGCGGAAGCTTTTAACCGCGAAGCCCGCGAAGGAGAGCCGCGAAGGGCGCGAAGAAGTTCTCCAGTTCGCAAGACTTAATCCCGAAGAATTCCTGGAGACTTGTCAATCCATGTCAGGAAAGCGCGAAACGCTGCACCACGATGACTGTAGTTCGCCTTTTCCTCGGGCGTAAGTTCAGCAAAGGTCTTTTGGATTTCGGGGAAGTAGAACATCGGGTCGTAACCGAAACCACCGGCTCCTTGCAGGTGGTCGAGAATCCTACCCTCCGCCACGCCCCGAAAAGTGGCCAACGTCTTACCGTTCCGCGCGACCGCCAGCACGCAAACGAAACGGCCCGTTCGCTGATCCGCGGGCACATCGCGCAATTCCCGCAGCACACGCTGGTTGTTGGCATCGTCGTCGGTGTTACTGCCCGCGCGGTGCGGTTCATCGGCCGCGTAGCGGGCAGAATGCACGCCGGGTGCGCCGTTAAGGGCATCCACTTCCAGCCCCGAATCATCCGCCAGCACCGCTTCTCCCGGCACCGCGCGGCTGTACTCCTCCGCCTTCTTGCGCGCATTGTCTTCGAACGTGAGCCCATCCTCCACCACCGTCGGCAATGCGGCGAAGTTTGGAACGCCCTCGACCTCGACGCCATCGGCGGCCGCAGCGCCGGCAAAATCGCGGAGCTTTCCAGGATTTGACGTCGCAATAAGAATTCGCTTCATGTCTAAATGAGCCCGGTTTGACCCGATGGTAGCCTTCGCCAATACCAATACCCGAGGAAAAGCAGCACCCAGGAAACGGCCGCCACACATGCTCCGATCAGACGATCCCGGGTGCGTCCGAACGTGATCTGCACCTGGTTCATTCCCGCACCCACCGGAAACATCAGTTCACCCGTCACGCGCCGGGCGCTGGTCTTCACAGCTTGCCCGTTCACCTCCACCTTCCAGGCGGGATAACTGAGCAGGCGCAGCCGCAATACTTCCTCACGCGGCACCTGGGCGGAAAATGTCTTGCGCTCCGCATTCCACTTTTCAATGTTAACCAGCGCGCGGTCACCGCTCACGGTCGCCACCTTTGGCGCATCTTTCTTGAGCTCGTATGGATCGACGCCCTTGGGAACATATTCGTCGGTGCCTTCATAACCTTCGCCGTCTGCGATGAAATCGTGCAACTCCTGGATGTCGGCGGCATTGTCCC
>QIAI01000001.1:10715-11898 GCA_003224995.1 Acidobacteriota bacterium | reverse complement strand
GTGGAGGGACCTTGTGTTTTCAATGACCGGTCCTCTTCACCCAGGCATTTCCTTATGCTATTTATTTCTAGGACATCACACTAGTTCGCGGGAGTAAAACTACTTTTTGTAAACCGTAGGCCGGGGGCCCTTTTCCAGAGTCTCACGGTCCCAGATCATGTCTTCGCGGGAATAGTTGGCGAGTTCGAAGTCTTGGGTGAGCTCGAGCGCGTCGGTGGGGCAGGCATCCTCGCACAATCCGCAAAACATGCAGCGGCTCAGGTCGTAGGTAAAGTTGGTGAGTTCCTTGCGTCGGGTCTTCTCGTTGCGTTCGCTGGAAACCACAATGAGGTGCTCCGGGCACGCCAGCGCACAAAGGTCACAGGCGATGCACATGGTCTCATCGGTGTCGGGATTCACATTGAGACGGGGAGCTCCACGATAACGTTCCGCGACCTGCGGACGTTCCAGCGGGTACTGCTCGGTGTAATTCTGCTTGGGATCCTGGTAGCGGAACGTGACCCTTAACCCCTGCAGAAGATCGAGCAGCAACACCTTGCGGAGCAGATTCGGCATCCCCATATGGGGCTAGGATACCGCAAAATCAAGGCTTCCGTCATCCGCATGCTTTGTTCAAAAGAGCCGGATTCGAGAAGGTGGGCGATTTTGCACAGCGTAGCAAAGGGATCGAGGCAAAATTGCAGATTTCGCAGGGAACCTTCCGCGCCCTCAGTTCGTACCTATTTCCAGGACGGCAATGATGAAGGCACTGCTCACATCCCGCTCGGAAATCCGCTGGCTCGTTCTGGCTCTACCTGCCATTTGGGCGGCGCACTGGATGCTAACCGTTCTCGGTTCCCGAATCCTCAGCCTGGTTCCGTATAGCTTGCGTGCGGTTCTGCATCTGCTCTGAGTGGCACCGCCCGCTTGGGCCCGCAACCCTCCCGTTTACAATACGAATGCCGTAATCTTGAAGGGACTCCGGAGGCGCGTGGGCAACGAGCAACCATCACAGGCCAGCAAACACCCGGTTGATGACGGACAACCGACGGGCGGAGACCCATCGGACGAACTGTTCATGGAGGAAGCGCTGCGCGCGGCGCAGCGGGCGCTGGAAGCCGGAGAAGTTCCGGTAGGAGCCGTGTTGGTATGCGATGGGCGAGTAATCGCGCGGGGATGGAACCAGAATCTGACCGGCAACGAT
>QIAI01000001.1:9010-10569 GCA_003224995.1 Acidobacteriota bacterium | reverse complement strand
CATGCAGGTGATAAATCACCCTCAGGCGAATCACCGGATGGAGGTGAGGGGGGGAGTGCTGGCAGGCCGGAGCGCAGAACTTTTGCAGTCGTTCTTCCGCGAGCGCAGGAAAGGCAGCCGCTAGCAACGGCGAGTTGCCATCCTGGCAAGCATTTGGCGATTGCAAAGTCGGGAGCTTCCATTCAGTTTTGTGAAGTTTTGTCGAGAGCACTGCCAACGGTAATCGTTAGTTTCCCACGCGGAGAGGTGCGTGAGTGGTTGAAACGATCCGCCTCGAAAGCGGACATACCTTAACGGGTATCGTGGGTTCAAATCCCACCCTCTCCGCCATATCTTTTTAAGTTCTCCCCTTTGCTGGTATTCAGCTGTTCCCATCACCGAGGCTCGCAGCCTGCCTGCACGTTCTCTTCCCTGTTTTCGTTCGGTGAGATTAACCACGCATCGCATCTCGCGATTACTCTCCAGGTTTTGTGCGCGCTTCGATTCCCGATCCGTTTGCCGAAAGGGACGACAGGCGCCGCGCTGTTCCAAATCAACATCCCTGGATTCGTAGGGTACGAGCGCATGCACGGATATCCGCTCTAATTCGCACCCGCATCGTTCTCTGCCTCGCCCTCGTTTAAGTGGCAGAAGTCTTTTGCCGATAACCATGGCAAGACTCTGTGAGGGGACTCCCGTGTGCGGCAATTCCAGCCTCTCTCCGGGGGTTGGTCGAGCGACGGGCTGGTCGCGGGCAGAGCTAAAAGAAAGCGCACAGGATGGTAACCACCATGACATGGTGCTTCTTCGCCAAAAACAAGACTTTGCGGACACTTCTTCTCAGCTTCATGGGCGGGTCTCTCTTCGCGCAGAGTTCTGCCCCGGATCTCGCCCAACTGAAGCTGGAAGACCTGATGAACATTGAGGTCACTTCGGTTTCGAAGAAGGGACAGAAAGTATCGCAGGCGGCCTCGGCAATTTTTGTGATCACGGCGGAGGACGTGCGGCGATCGGGGGCCAACAAAATTCCGGACCTGTTGCGCATGGTGCCGGGAATGGAAGTGGCGCAAATCAATGCCAGCACCTGGGCCATCAGCGTGCGGGGCTTCAACGGTCAATACTCGAACAAACTCCTGGTAATGGTCGATGGCCGCACCATCTATTCCCCGATGTTTTCCGGCGTGTACTGGGATGCGAACACGGTGGCGCTGAGCGACATTGACCGGATCGAAGTGATTCGCGGCCCGGGCGCGAGCGTGTGGGGCGCCAACGCGGTGAACGGCGTCATCAATATCATCACCAAGAAAGCCAGCGACACCCAGGGCGGGATGCTGGAGACAGAAGCGGGCACGGGAGAGCACGGCTCGGGAGCTCTGCGTTATGGAGGAAAGCTGGGCGGGCGCGGTCACTATCGCGTCTTCGCCGAGGGTTCCAATCGCCCGGGCTTCCCCTCCCTGCAAGGCGGAAGCGGCAAGGACGATTGGCAACATGTGAACGGCGGGTTCCGCATGGATGCGAATCCATCGGCGCGCGACACGGTGACCTTGGAAGGCGATGCGTACCGCGGAAACTCCGGCGAA
>QIAI01000001.1:0-8963 GCA_003224995.1 Acidobacteriota bacterium | reverse complement strand
GAACCATGTGGCATCGGATTCTTCCGAGACATCCCTGCAGGTGTATTTTGACCGGTCGATGCGCGGCGATAGCAGTTACGGTTTCGGGATCAATACGTTTGATGTGGACTTTCAGCATCATGTGGGCTGGACGAGCCGGCAGGATTTTGTGTGGGGACTGGGATACCGTTTGAATTCGGACGCAACCCTGGCCACGCCAAGAATCGTATTCACGCCGGGCGAGCGAACCTCGCAGCTATTCAGTTCGTTTGTGCAGGACGAGATTACGCTACGGCCGGATCGAGTTTTCCTCACCATCGGCACGAAACTCGAACACAACGGATACACCGGGTTCGGAGTGGAACCGAGCGCGCGGGTCGCCTGGACTCCGAACGCGCGACACACTCTGTGGGCCGCAACCTCGCGGGCGCAGCGAACGCCTTCCCGATCCGACCGTGACATTCGGGCGAATTTTTCGGTTTATCCCGGCCCCAATGATCTGGCTTTGATCGTTGGTTATCGGGGCAGCCCCACCCAGGTCGCCGAGCAGGAAACTTCGATTGAAACCGGATACCGAGGCAAGCTCTCCAGCCGGCTTTCGTTGGATGCAACTTGCTTCTTTAACAAGTACGAACACCTGGTTTCGGTCGAGCCGGGAATACCGCAGTTTGAGATGGCGCCGGCTCCGCCGCGTCTGGCTCTGCTGAATCGGTTTGCCAATCTGTCCCATGGAGAAACCCATGGCTTTGAAGTGTTCGCGGATTGGAAAGTCAGCCGGCGCTGGACAATCAATCCGGGCTACGCATTTCTGGCCATGCACATCCAGCGCAATGCCGGAAGCCAGGATCTGCTTTCGGGGGCTTCCACAGAAGGTAGCAGTCCCAATCATCAGGCGCAATTGCGTTCGCAGGTGCAGCTGCCTCGCGGACTGCAATGGAATACCGCGGCGTACTTTGTGGGGCCGCTGCCGGCGCTCACCATTCCCGCCTACACGCGCTTGGACAGCAATTTTACCTGGCAAGCGGGAGAACGGTTTGCCATCAGCCTGGTGGGACAGAACCTGCTGCGGAATCAGCACGTGGAATACAGCGGACCGAATTCGTCGGTGCTCTCGGATTTCGTTCAGCGGAGCGGCTATGTCCGGCTGTCATGGATGTTTTGAAGCTGGCGCGCGCCATTTGGGCATCGCCGCGATCAAACTGCGGATCCCGAAGCGGACCAGCGGAAAAGTTTCCCTATGCGGCGGAGGCATCCGGTGAGCTCTGCGTTCCACCCGGCAATCGCGGAAATGGTTAGGACACTCGCGCTTATTTTATTTTTCGGAATGGTCGCCGGCCGGGCGAGCGCCCAATCCCAGGTAGACGAATACCGGCTCAAGGCAGCGTTTCTTTTTCATTTTGCACAGTTCGTGGAGTGGCCGGCGAATGGGTTGCCCAGTGACGAGATGGTGTTCTGCATTGCCGGGGAGGATCCGTTTCAAGGAGACCTGGAAAAAACGGTGCAAGGCAAGGTGATCGGAGGGAAATCGGTGCGGGTTCGTCATCTGAAGCAGGTGCAGGACGGACGAGGATGTCAGCTGCTGTTCATCGAGAGAAACGAGCGCGCTCGCGATCTGGTTGTCTCTGTGAAGGAAATGCCGGTACTGACGGTAGGGGAGACGGATGATTTTCTGCGCCAGGGCGGAATCATTCGTTTCAGCATGGAGGAGCGGAAAGTTCGTTTTGATGTGAACCAGGAGGCTGCCGAGAAAGCACACCTGAATGTCAGCGCTCGCCTGTTGCTGCTGGCCCGGAGTGTGGTCGGAAGAAAGCAGTAAACCATGCGATTTAAGAATCTGCCGATCAAGAGAAAACTCGCTATCGTCACACTGGGCACGACATTGTTAGTGCTGATGCTGGCCTACGCCGGATTTTCGCTTTACGAGCGCGCGAACTTCCGGTCGAGCATGGTGACGCAACTCACCACCCTGGCGGACACTCTGGGCGCCAACGCGGCGGCATCCCTCACGTTTGGAGATCGAAAAACGGCAGGCGACATACTGAGCGCATTACGGGCCCAGCACGATGTGGTGGCAGCTGCTTTATACGACAGCGAGGGGAGTGCGTTCGCAGAATATCGCCGGGCGGATCTTAGGAGCAATTTCCCGATACCAGAAATGCAACAGCCGGGCAGCCATTTTGAAGCATCCTCGCTAACCCTGGTGCGAGAAGTGTCATGGAATGGGGACACAATCGGCTCTCTCGTCATTCTGTCGGACCTGAGTGAGTTCCGGGCCAAATTGCGGCAGTATGCGCAGATTTCGGCGCTGGTGTTGCTGATTTCTATTTTGATTACCTATCTGGCGTCCTCGAGGCTGTTGGCCATCGTGAGCGACCCAATCGTCCAACTGGCGGCAATCGCTGCCAGGGTTTCAAGCGAGCACGACTATTCGTTGCGGGCGACTGCGCAAAGCGCTGACGAAGCCGGAAAACTGGTGCATTCCTTCAACCAGATGCTGGATCGAATTCAGCAACGCGATCTGGCGCTGAAGAATGCCAACGACGAGTTGGAAGCGCGAGTGCAGGAACGCACCGCCGAGCTGCAGCAGGAAGTGACGGAACGAAAGCAGGCGGAATCGGAGATAGTCATGAGATTCGCACTCCGCTGAATGGCGTGATCGGCATGACCGAGCTTGCGCGGGACACTGAACTCAATCCCGAACAGCGCGAGTACCTGGAAACCATCGATCTTTCGTCCAACACGCTGCTTACGGTCATCAACGACATCCTCGATTTTTCGAAGATTGAAGCGGGCAAGGTCGAGTTGGAGAACGTCGACTTCAACCTGAGAAACTGCCTGGAGGAGACACTGCAGACACTAGCTTTGCGGGCGGATGACAAGGCGCTGGAACTGATCTGCGATATGGCGCCGGAGGTGCCGGAGTGGGTGACGGGAGATGGTCTGCGGCTGCGGCAGGTCGTTCTTAATCTGGTGGGCAATGCCATCAAGTTCACGCAGAAGGGAGAGGTCTCGCTGCATGTGAGAGTGAAAGAAAAGAGCGAAGACGTGCAGACGGTGCAGATTACGGTGGCGGATACGGGCATCGGCATCCCCGCGGAGAAGCAGAAGTTTATCTTCGATCCTTTCACCCAAGCGGACACGTCAACCACTCGCAATTATGGGGGGACGGGCTTGGGTTTGACGATTTCGGCGCGGCTCATCGGGATGATGGGGGGCAAGATCTGGCTGGAGAGCGAACCCGGAAGAGGCAGTCAATTTCACTTCACCGTGAGCGTTCGTAGGGCCAAGCAAGCTGTGGCGCCCGAGACGGTGGTTCCGACCGACATCCTGCGCCGCACCCGAACCCTGATTGTGGATGACAACTCAACCAATCGCCGCATCCTGCAGGAGATGTTGAAACAGTGGGGCGTCGAGAGCACGGCTGTCGAGGGCGGAGAGCAGGCGCTCAGTGAATTGTCCAGCGGACAGGAGAGTGGCCGTCCCTATCAGCTCATCCTTACCGATATGAATATGCCGAAGATGGATGGCTTTTCCCTGGTGGAAAAAATCCGGCAGCAGCGAGGCATGGAGACGACAGCAATGATGATGCTGACTTCCGCCGCCCGTCGCGGGGATGCGGAACGTTGTCGGATTCTAGGCATCACGTCGTATCTGTTCAAGCCCATTCGCAAGGCCGAGCTATTGTCGGCCATTCTGGGAGTACTTGGGGCGGAAGACAATCACGTGAACCAAATGGTGGCAACCCGGCTTCTGGAAAAGATGGGCCACGCGATTACCATCGCCAACAACGGACTGGAAGCCTTGTCGTTGCTCGAAAATCGATCGTTTGACGTGATTCTGATGGACGTGCAGATGCCGCAGATGGACGGCTTTGCCGCTACGAAATCGATTCGCATGAATGAGATCAAGACAGGCAAGCACCTGCCCATCATCGCCATGACGGCGCACGCGTTAAAAGGAGACCGGGAGCGCTGCGTGGAAGCCGGCATGGATGGCTATGTTACAAAGCCGATCGCGAGTGCCGAATTAAAAGCCGTGATCGCCAGCACGCTGCATTGGACCCAGGCCGACGAGGACACGTCCAGCAACGCGGACGCGAAGCCGTCGCCCGTGAATCTCGAACAAGTGCTCGAAAGCTTAGGAGGCGACGAGAACCTGATGCGGGAAGTGCTCGGAATTTTTCTAGAGCAGACGCCGAAGCACCTGGCGAGTTTGCGCCAAGCACTGGTGACGAAGGATGCGACCACGATCGAGAGGACGGCGCACAGCATGAAGGGAGAATTGGGCTACCTGGGAATCGCGGAGGTTTCACAAAAAGCACGCCAACTGGAGGAGATGGGACGCAAAGGTGATGTCGAGGGGGCACAGCGGGCGTTTCCGTCATTTGAAGCGGACATCCTTGGCATCGTTGCAGGGATCAGGGGAGCGCGCGCTGTGAACTCGCTCGCCGCATCCCCAGTACTGCAGAAACACGGTTCTCAAGAACACCCGTGCGCCTGATCACGGCAACCTCGACATCCTGGCCGAAGTGCTTCCCGCCGCTAAGAAGCGCGGCATGAAAGTCATTTGCTGGCTGGAAGATGTATTTCGCGGAGACTTGCCGAACATCGGAAAACTGCAGGAGCGAGACCTGTATGGGCGGAATGCCGACACGCTATGCGTCAATAATCCGGACTATCGGAATTTTCTGAACGGCCTGGTTGAAGACTACGCACGTTCCTATGATATCGACGGAATTATGTGGGGATCCGAGCGGCAGGGTGCGCTTTCAGACAGCTTAGGAGCCACGCATGACACACCCCCGATCGATCCCGGCAAGGTGACGTGCTTCTGCGAGTTCTGTCAGAGCAAAGCAAAAGACCGCGGCATAAGTGTCGAGCGTGCCCGGCAGGGGTTCCTGGAGTTGGAAAAATTCGTTCGTTCGGCCCGAGGCGGCAAACGTCCGGTAGACGGATACTACGTTCAATTCTGGCGGCTCTTGCTGCGCTATCCTGAACTCGCCGCGTGGGAAATGCTCTGGACCGATAGCCTTCGCGAGACCTACGCCGCGATTTACAAAACAGTGAAGACAGCCAAGCCGACGGTGCCGGTGGGTTGGCACATCTGGCACAACAATTCCTTCAATCCGATCTACCGCGCGGAACAGGATCTGCAAGAACTCTCAAAGTATTCGGATTTTATAAAGGTCGTCATGTACAACAACTGCGGCGGCGAGCGAATGGCGCTGTACGCGGACAATATTGGATCGACACTTTACCGGGACCTCTCAAAACCGGGCCTGATCGATCTTAACTATGCACTGATGGGGTTCAGGGAGGGCGGCTACGATCAGATTCCCCACACAGGCCTTTCGGCGGACTACGTGTATCGCGAGACGAAACGTGCACTGGAGGGTGTAGCTGGCACGCGCACTCTGATCTGGCCCGGCATTGATGTCGACATTCCGACCGAGCCCAAAAACAGCAAAAGTTCGCCGCAAAGCGTAAAAGACGCAGTGCAGGCGGCCTTCCACGCTGGAGCGCCCGGCGTGATTCTATCCCGCAAGTATTCCGAGATGCGACTCGCAAATCTCAGCGGCGCCGGAGAAGCGATTCGTGAGTTGAAGGTACCCGTTTGAGAGAGTTCTGCGGGTGATGTCGACGGCCATCCGGAAGCAACCTGACCGGCGGCGTGGAGCCACAGGTCATGAAGAGGAACTCGCGAACCAAACGCACCACGACAAAATCTGTGCTGCGACGGTTCAGGAATATTGCGGACCAGTCAGAATGCACAGCCCGCTGTCTGCAAGGGAAAGTAGTACTAGCGGAGGCTTGTGATCGGTCTAATGGCCTTCGAATAGCGTCAGCGGAATGGCATTGCCCTCCGCAGGACGTTCCCATGCGGAGATACTGGTAAACGATTCGCAGTCACCCCCCAGCAGTGTCCAGTCAGGGCTACACGATAGCCATAGCAAACCCGTAATCTTTGGTGTCTGCTTATCGTTGCCGCTCCCGGTATCAAGCACTTCAATTCTCAATGACTGCTGTTATTCGGTGAGACGACGCGCCCGTATTCGGAGGCACGGCCGAGACGGTCGAACACTGCATAGGCTGCCGCGGATATGCGTGATATAGCATTCTCCCCGTCGCGCTCCTTATTCAGGTACGACGTCATCACACAGATCGCGTAGGGGCGATTCTGGGCGAAAACGATTCCGGAGTCGTTGCGTACTCCCTCCAGCGAGCCTGGCTTGTCGGCAACTCGCACGCTATCGGGAAGATCACGTGGAAGCCAGCTGTCTTTGTGAGTGCTCAGCATCTTCAGGAATTCTTGGGTGGTTTCCTGGTTCAACACTTTACCTCGATAGATTTGCTCGAGCAGGGACAGCATCTCGCGCGGGGTAGAGATATTCTCACGACCTTCGGCCGCTGCTTTGATATCCATCATCTTGCGGCGCAGCCGGGTGTGCGGCAGGTTCAGGCTATCCAACATTCGGTTGACGTTCTCCATGCCAACCCGGTCGATCAGCACGTTGGTGGCGGAATTATCGCTGACCGCAACCATCATGGTGGCAAGATCGCGGTTGGTGATTTTGGTTACAGAAGGTGTAAGCCCGCCCATGATGTCGCTGTCAGGCACTAAATCGCTGGCTTGCACGGTATATAGATCGGAAAGCTTGGCCTTGCCGGAAGCGCCCTGAGCGGATTGCTGGTCCTGGCGGTAGAGTTCTGCCAGCACGGCGATCTTGATGGAACTGGCTTGCGCAAAGACTTCATCTTCGCGCAGGGAGAACTTCTGGCCCGTGGTCAGATCTTCAATGGCAACGCCGAGAACACCGTCGAGTTCAACGTCCACCTGGCGAATGCTGGCGGTAAGCTTCTCCCATAAAGCCTGCTGCTTTGCATTCAGGACGACTTGTGTCGGGGAGGAGGGCGGCAGCGGCGCAGCCTGGGCGCATAGGGTTGCTGAAAATAGCACAACGAACAGGACGATTTTCACGATTCTCTTTTCCTCAATAGCGAAATTCTTTTTAACACGAGAGCGTTGGTTGGATTCACAGATCCGACGAACTTTGCAGCAGAATGGTTCAACCGCAGGGGCATCAGCGAGGGCTCTGGCGGCGCGGGTCCGCCTCAGGCAGGGGTTAGCCCCAATCCCGGTCCTTCCGGGAGAATCAACTTTCCTTCGCGTACTTGCACTCCCGTGTAGGGATCGTTGGATATCAGAAGATTGCCATCCAAGTCGGCATAGTCCACCAGCGGGGACAAATGTGCCGCGGCGGTAACACTGACTGAGCTGGAGACCATACAGCCAAGCATGGTTTTCATGCCCAATGCTTTCGCCACATCGAGGGTGCGTTTCGCTTCGAGGATACCGCCACACTTATCGAGCTTGACGTTCACACCATCATAGGAATTCACGAGATGGGGGACGGCGGCTGCGCTGAGGCAAGCTTCGTCGGCGATGATGGGAATGTGCACGCGAGAGCGCACCCAGCGTGTCTCCTCTAACATGGCTGCGGGCATGGGCTGCTCCACAAACTCGACGCCTTGCGACTCCAGCCAGTTGATCTTACGGACTGCCTCCTCTTTGTCCTTCCAGCCTTCGTTGGCGTCGACGCGCAAGGGCTTTTTGGTAACGCTTCGGACCGCCTCGAGGGTGGCTTCGTCGGTATCCAACCCCACCTTGATTTTAAGAACAGGGAAAGCGCTGGCCTCGCGGACTTTGGCGCGCGTCGTCTCGGGATTGTCGATGCCAATGGAAAAGGTGGTGATAGGTGCGTCCGCGGCGTCCAGACCGAAATATCGATAGAGCGGAACACCGAATTTTTTGCCCGCCCAGTCGAGAAGCGCGATGTCAATCGCGGCTTTGGCAGCATACTGGCCTTCGAGGCGACGAAGGACGCCGGTTATTAGTTTCTGGAACTGCCAAGGATCAGCGGATAACAAGAACGGGCGCAGCGACTCAACCGCATCCCGGGCGCTTTCGGCGGACTCTTTGTAGCGCACGATGGGAGCGCCTTCTCCGATGCCGGTGATGCCTTGTGCGCTCAAACGCAGGGAGAGAGTGTCCCGGTATTGGCTGGACGACATGGTGGTAGTCCAGGTATGCCGCAACTTCAGACGAGTGATGGCGGTTTGCCAATGGCAATGGTCGCCATCGCTGAGAGCGACTGCAGGCACTTCGCAGGCCAAGCCGGTTCCGGTCACGAGGACGCCTCTCAGCCAATCGCGGCGATTCATTTCAACCTTCGCGAGGCGACCAGGAGGCGAGTCCAGGGTTGATCGCGCAAGCGGCTGATCTGGACGCCGGGATGTCCATTCGTGGTGTCGTGAATAAACTGGCCATGCCCGATGTACATGCCAGTATGCGTGATGTGATCCGGAGCGCTGCCGAAGAACAGAAGGTCGCCGGGGCGCAGATGCTTGCGATCAACAGCAACAACTCCGCTCCAGGCAGCCTGCAGATCGGCATCACGCGGCATATTGATTCCGCGACTGCGCACCAGCATTTGGGTAAAGCCTGAGCAATCGTACCCGAGGCTGGAGCGCCCGCCCCACAGGTAGGTCACGCCCAGAAAACGCTTGGCCAAGGCAATGGACTCGTCGATGGTCAAGGAGCGGAAATCCGTCGTGACGTCGCCGGCCTGAATCCAGGCTGATTGTCCATCGAGGAGGTGTACCTGGAACCACCCAGCGTCATCTCCGCCGCCGATCTTTTCAACCTCGAGCCGGGTTTCGAACGGAAGGCTCAATACGGGGCGGTGCGCAGTCACGTCAGTCTCGCGATAGAGATTGGCAAGTTGGCTGTTGACTTGTACGGTCTTCACCGAGTTGGAATGGCCAGTGTCATGGTTCGCAGGACGGAGCGTCGCATCGAGCCGCACCCATCCAGTGTAATCATCGCTGGTGCGAACTTTGGCCCATCCGGCTGCTTCTTCTAGGATTTTGAGATCGCTGCCGTAAATGGCTTGGGAGACGACGTCAGAGTCTTCGCTGGAGCGG
>QIAI01000073.1:1791-27872 GCA_003224995.1 Acidobacteriota bacterium | reverse complement strand
CAGCGAGATTGCGTCCAGAACAAGTCATGGCGCGACTCGCGAAGCGAAATTTTTGTGGGGGGAGCGGAAACGTCCTCTGCCCGCAGTCCAATATCCGGAGTTCGTCGCGCGCGAATTCTATGATCGCTAAACATACAACCTGCCGTGCAGAAGATCCCAGACCGCGAAGGACGCCGAGGGAATCCGATCTTGCCCTGCTCCGCGATCGCGGGGGATCTTCTCTGTGAGCTCCGCGGTTTAAGACTTTGCTGGCGAACTTTGCACGGCTGTTCTGGGCGACGTTCCGCGTTTAAAGTCTTCTCCACCTCTCCAATCGTATAATCGGTAGGCCATGAAGAAAGTTGTTCATGCCGCCTGCCCGCACGACTGCCCGGATGCTTGTGGAGTGCTGATCACTATCGAGGATGGACGCGCCACCAAGATCAAAGGAGACCCCGCGCATCCGGTTACACGAGGTTTTCTTTGTGCCAAAGTTTCCAAGTACCTCGACCGGGTGTACTCGCCGGATCGAGTTCTCTATCCCATGCGGAGAGTCGCGAAAAAAGGCAGCGGCCACAAGGATGCGCGTGACTTCGAACGTATCTCATGGGAAGAAGCTCTCGAAGAGATTGCCGCTCGCTTCAAGCAGATCGCGTCCGAGTTCGGCAGTGAAGCTATCCTTCCCTATTCCTATGGCGGCACCCTTGCCGCTTTAAGTAGCGCCTCCATGGACCGGCGTTTTTTCCATCGGCTCGGCGCATCGCAACTGGAGCGCTCCATTTGTTCGGCTGCGGGCGAAGCCGGACTCCGTTCTGTCACCGGTGTGAAGCTGGGCACCGAGCCAGAACAGTTTCGCGAGTCGCGTTACATCCTGGCATGGGGCGCCAATATTCATGGCAACAATGTGCATTTGTGGCCCTTTATCGAAGAGGCCCGACGCGCCGGTGCAAAGCTGGTGGTTATTGATCCCTATCGCACCCGCACCGCAAAGTGCGCCGATTGGTATCTGCCTATCAATCCGGGCACGGACGCCGCCCTGGCGCTAGGCATGATGCATGTCATCATCGCCGAGGGATTGCACGATGCAGACTACGTTTCGAAGTACACCACCGGCTTCGAGCAATTGAGTGAGAAGGTCAAGAGCTATCCGCCCGAGCGGGTGGCGCAATGGACAGGCCTTTCGGCTGCAGACATACGGAAGCTGGCCATCGAATACGCTACTGTCCGTCCGGCGGTGATTCGTATGAACTACGGCGTGCAGCGCTCCGAAAACGGAGGCATGGCCTCGCGCGCCATCGCCATGCTTCCCTGCATCACAGGTTCCTGGAAAGAAGTCGGGGGCGGGCTGCAGCTTTCTTTAAGCGGAGCATGGGGACTGAAGAAGGATGCGCTGGAGCGTGCGGATCTGATGCAGCAGACGCTGGGTCGTCCAGCCCGCGTCGTCAACATGGTGGAACTCGGAAAGGCGCTCAATACGCTCACGGATCCCCCCATTCAAGGACTGTTTGTGTACAACTCGAATCCGGCCGCGGTCTGCCCGAACCACAACGAAGTGATCCGCGGGCTTCGCCGAGACGACCTCTTCACGGTGGTACACGAGCAGTTCTTCACCGATACAACGGATTATGCCGATATCGTGCTCCCGGCCACCACGTTTTTCGAGCAGAAAGATCTGCAGACCGCCTACGGGCATTACTTCCTGCAGGTATCGAATCAGGCCATTGAGCCTTTGGGCGAATGCCGTTCAAACGTGGAAGTGTTTCGCTCCCTGGCGCAGGCCATGGGATTCGAGGAAGACTGCTTTCGTGCATCAGTTGAGGAATTAATTGATGAGGCGCTCAACTCTTCCAATCCCTGGCTACACGGTATCGACCGCGGTCGGCTAGAAACCGAGGGTCATGTTCGGCTGAATTTCGAAGGCTCGGGAGCGAATGCCCGCCCACCCGCTCCGTTCTTGCCATTCGCGCAGGGTGGATTTCAAACTCCCGATCGGAAAGCACAACTTTACAATCCGGCACTTGCGGCGCAGGGGCTGGACCCGGTGGCGGAGTTTGTTCCTCCCCTGGAATCGCGGCACGGCGGGAGCAGTCAGACGCTTCCCCTCGAGCTGCTGGCGCGCAAGGCCGATAATTTCCTCAATTCCACATTCTCGAACCTGCCCTCCGTGCAGAGCATGGAAGAGCCTGGTCTGTTGGAACTGCATCCCAAAGATGCGCATCCGCGGGGCATTCGCGACGGCGATGCCGTGCGGGTATTCAATGGGCGTGGCGAAATGCGTTTGCGAGCGCGCGTGAACGGTGCGGTGCAGCCCGGAGTGGTCGCCGCCGCGCTCAATTGGGCCAAACTTACCCCGGGTGGCTGCAACGTCAACGTGCTCACTTCAGAAAAACTTACCGACATGGGCAACTCCGCCACGTTTTATTCCGTCTTGGTTGAGGTGGAGCTTTCTAAACCAAGCTTGCTGAATGGCAAGTGCAAGCTGTGATCGTTTTGGACGCTAACCCGAGGTCTACCGTATAATTGCCGTTTTCCCGACTCCCAGAGGCCGAGGTAGTAGCGATTCTCTTTCGCTTTCATCCGGATATCCCTGTCACACGGTCGAGCGAGTTTGCTACCTCGCTGACCTCGACGCATTCCTCCCAATCTTTCTCGGGGTTTTTGGGATCGATGCGCCAAGGCTGGCGGCGTTCTTTCACGGGCCTGATGCTCGCGCTCGTCGTTTTCTTCTGTCAACAGGGATGGGCGCAGCAGGATCTGGTCACCGACATCCAGATTCACGGCAACCGCCGCATTCCCGCGGACACGGTGAAGGCGCGCATTTTCACCCATCCAGGCGACGTCTATGACGCGGCCGGGCTTGAGCGCGACTTCAATTCCCTGTGGAATACCGGTTACTTTGAAGACATCCGCATCGAACGCGAACAGACCCCAAAGGGTTGGCGGATCCACGTCTACGTCAAAGAAAAGCCGACCATCCGGGAAATCAACTACACCGGTTTAAGTTCGGTTTCCACCAGCGATGTGCTCGACCGCTTTAAGGAGCGCAAAGTCGGTCTCTCCGTGGAAAGCCAGTACGATCCGACCCGTATCAAGAAGGCCGAGGTCGCCATCAAGGAATTGCTGGCCGAACACGGGCGGCAGTTCGCGAGCATCCGCTCGGAAGTTCGGCCGATTCCTCCCGCCGCCGTCGGCATCACCTTCGTGGTGAAGGAAGGTCCTAAGGTCAAGGTAGGCCGTATCCGGTTCCAGGGAAATCGCAACATCAAGAGCCGGACGCTACGGGCGGCGATGAAGAACCTGAAGCCCATCGGCGTTCCCCACTCCATCTTCCTTGAGAACATATTCGCCAAGACTTACGACGCGACCAAGCTGGAAGAGGATACGGAACGCGTCCGCAGCGAATACCAGAACCGCGGATTTTTCAAGGTGCTGGTGCAGGATCCCAGAACGGAGATTCACGACACTGGCCATAGCGGTCCTCATATCCCCCTGATCCAGAAGGGCCCCGGCAAGGCGGTCGACATCACTATGCCGATTGAGGAAGGCGACCGCTACAAATTGGCGAGCATCACGTTCAAAAATAATAAAGCCATCCCGAACAGCAAAGCCCTCCGTTCCTTGTTTCCGATTAAAGATGGCGACATCTTCAGCCGTGAAAAGGTCGGCAAGGGCCTGGAAAATCTTCGCAAGGCTTACGGAGAGTACGGCTACATCAATTTCACTTCGGTTCCGGATACGAAGTTTGACGACGAAAAGAAGCTGATCTTTCTGGAAATCGACGTGGACGAAGGCAAGCAGTTTTACGTCCGCCGCATCGAATTTCAGGGGAATACCACTACCCGCGATAAAGTCATCCGCCGCGAAATCGCTCTCGAAGAAGGTCAGGTCTACAATTCGCGGCTGTGGGAGTTCAGTCTCCTGCGCCTCAACCAGCTGGGCTACTTCGAGCAGCTGAAGCCGGACGATCCGAACACCACCGACAAGAAGCTCGACGAGAAGGAAGGCAGCGTCGACCTTGCGCTGAAAGTGCATGAGAAGGGCAAGAACAGTATCGGCTTGAACGGCGGTGTCAGCGGACTGGAAGGCGCGTTCGTGGGCTTGAGCTACACCACCAACAACTTCCTGGGATTGGGCGAGACGCTGCAGGTTCAAGCCAGCATCGGTAACCTGATGCGTAGCGTGTTGTTCGGCTTTACTGAGCCTTACCTGTGGGATCGTCCGCTACAAGCTGGCTTCACGGTGTACACCACCCGTACCAGCTACAACCAGGCCAGACAGTACGCCATCCTCAGCGGACAGCAGCTCAACCTGCCGTCTTACTATCTGCAAAACCTGCAGAATTACACGCAGTCGAGCACGGGCTTCACCGGTTCGCTCAGTTATCCTCTGCATCGCTCCCTGAAGCGGGTTGGGCTCACCTACTCCTTCGATGACTCCTCGTTAATCGCCCTGAGCGACGCTTCTAAGGCATTGTTCACGAACCTCGCGTTTCGAGGGATTTCCGGCCCGAACGCACTGAGTGGAATTATCACCAGCAAGATTCTTCCGAGTTTCTCCATCAATACGCTGGATGCTTCGTACCAACCGCATAGTGGCAAGCAGCTTTTCGTAGGCGGCTAGCTTGCCGGACTGGGTGGCACCGTGAAATCGGTGCGCCCCATCGTGCAGTACAAGCAATTTTTCCCGGTGCAGAAGCGAAGAAACGCCATTGGCGTGAACTTTCAGGGATCCTTTCTCTCCGGCTACGGCGGTCTGGTCGCACCGCCGTTTCAGCGGTTCTACATGGGCGGCGAAAACGACTTGCGCGGATTCGATATCCGGTCCGTTTCTCCGATTGCCTTCCTGCCCAACAAGGCCGTCATTAACCTTTCAAATCCCGACGGATCCATAGTGCTGAAGGATCCTTCCAACCCGCGTGCTGGCGCCTACACCATTCCGCTGCCCATTCAATCGATTGTGCAACCCGGCGGCGACCTGAGCGTCTTTGGCAACGTGGAGTACCGCATCTCGATTGTGGGGCCGGTAACGATAGCGCCTTTTATGGATATGGGCATCGATCCCATTCTCCGGACCACGCAGTTGCGCATCAATCCCGGCCAGCTCAGCGACATCAACAACACGCCTTTCGGATGTCCCCAGTTGGACATCGCTCTGAACTGCATTGGCGGAGAGAAACTCTCCTTTTCGCAATATCTGAAACCGGTGGCGGGCACGAACTGGACGCCGCGTATGTCGACCGGCCTGGAATTGCAGGTGATGCTGCCGGTTATCAATGCGCCGTTCCGCATCTATTGGGCTTATAATCCGCTGCGGCTGGATTCGACCGCCATTGCGCCCACTGCGATCACGCGTAGCATGTTCCCCGGAGCAACTGCGCCATTCCTGTACAAGGCAGCGGGGGATTACACCTACACGCAAGCTATTAATACGTACGGTGCGAACTTCACGCTGCGCGAGCCTCGTAAGACCTTCCGCTTTACCGTGGCGACGACGTTCTGATCAATCAGTGGAGTCGGCAGGGTGTGCGGTTGTTTTGAGGGCAAATGCTATAATGAAACGACTTCCGCCCTGAGTATGACGGTCGGGGTGTGCTGCCACGCATATCAGGTTCGGCATACGGAGCTGTTGAATGAGCTCCGGTTGTGAGTGATGGTCCGCTTCCAAGACCCAGTCAGCCTAGTGGTACGGCCCAGCGTAAGCCTGGGAGAGAGAGCAAGCCAAATTTCCCGGAACAATTTCCAAGGAGTTCAAGCGATCCAATGAAAAGCAAGTTCACGCGCATCCTTCTGGCCACGGCTTTCGTAATTTCGGTTGCCGCCCTGGCTCAAACCGGCAGCGCGGCGGCCACTCCAGCCGCCACTCCCGCTTCGCCTGCACCTGCGGCGACCGGACCCGGCACCAAGATTGGCACCATCAGCATGGAGCAGGCGATTTTCGCCACCAACGAAGGCCGGCGTGATTTCGAAGCGCTGAGCAAGAAGCTTGAGCCCAAACAGAACGAATTGAAGGGCCAGAACGACGAGATTGAGAGCCTGCAGAAACAGCTCAATACCCAGGGCGACAAGCTGAATGAAGACGCCCGCGCCAACCTGGTGAAGCAGATCGAGACCAAGAAAAAGTCTCTTGACCGGCAGCTGCAGGACGCTCGCGAAGACGCGCAGAATCAACAGAACGAAATTGCGCAGCGAATCTTGCAGAAGCTCGGCCCCGTGCTCATCAAGTATGCAACCGACAACGGTTTCGGCATGATCGTGGACACTTCCCAACCCTGGCCGCAAAGCCCGGTGGTATGGTGGGGCGAGTCCGTCGACGTGACCAAGCCCGTGGTCGAAGTGTTCAACGCCCAGTCCGGGGTGGCGCCTCCGCCAGCGAGCGGAGCCGTTAAGCCCGCTGGTCCCACCCGACCGGCAGGCACCGGTGCGAAACCAACCCCACCCCCGGTGAAGCCCGCCGAGCCGCCTAAGTAAACTCGAGCGACACCGCAAGTGTCGCAAATGTTCCCCGAGGCCGCGCCCATCGCGCGGCCTTTTTCTTTTTCGAAGTCTCAGTCGCACGCTGTGGATGCGGTGTCCTTAGAGCTATCCAGTTTCGCTTGGAGGACACCATGTTCGCTGACAGCCTGCTTGAAAATCACTGGTCCAACCATGGCCGTCGTGGCTGGACCACACTCGCATCGTTCGCGCTGCAATCGTTGGGGATCGCGGTGGTTTTGATGCTGCCGCTGCTCTACACCGAGGGACTTCCCAAACTTCATCTGATCTTGAGCGCACCTTTGGGTCCGCCTCCGGGGCCGCCACCAGTTACGCAACGGCACGGAACGACGAGATCGGCAACACAAAGCAACATGTTCCGCGGCCTCATCGTGTCGCCTCCCACCATTCCCATTGGTGTGGCACATGATGTGGACGATGCCTCCGCAGCAGAGGCGCCGCCTTGTGCTATCTGTGTTCCCGGCGCAACTGGAACGATGGCCAGTGCCAATCCGATTCCGGGCTCCATTGGCACAGCCGCGGTTCCGATTCCCGCTCCGCCCAAACCCGCGGCGCGCCCTCCACGAGTTTCTCACATGATGGAGGGCAACCTGATCTACCGGGTACAGCCCATTTATCCGCCCCTGGCGCGGGCAGCGCGAATCCAGGGTCCGGTGCACTTGCGCGCCATCATCAGCCGTACGGGAACGATTGGAAATCTGCAGGCCCTCGATGGGCACCCCATGCTGGTCGGCGCTGCCATTGATGCCGTGTGGCAGTGGCGCTACCGGCCTTACATTTTGAACGACGAAGCGGTCGAAGTCGAAACCCAGATCACCGTGAACTTCTCGTTGTCGGGCGGCTAGTTCATTCGAGGGGGATGAAGCACGGCGCAATTTGGAGTCGCACCAAGTTAGAACATGGGGCGTCGGTCGGTGCGACCGGGTGAGCCGATATAATTTTGACTGTGAGTTCAGCCACCCTCGACGTCGCTCGCTGGCAATCGGTTCGACCAACCTGGGCGGAAATTTCGCTCAGCGCGCTGTCTGACAACTTTCGTTGCGTGCAGGCTCATGTGGGCGCGCGTGTAACCGTTTGCGCCGTCATCAAGGCAGACGCTTACGGTCACGGAGCCACCGCATGCGCGCTCTCTTTGGAAGCGGCCGGCGCTCAGTGGTTCGGCGTGACCACCACGGATGAAGGCATGCCCCTGCGATCTGCCGGATTGCGCGGCCGCATTCTGTTGATGACCGGATTCTGGCGAGGCGAAGAGGAAGAAGTCGTCCGCCAGCGCCTGACCGCAACCGTCTGGGAACCGTGGCATGTGGAGGTCGTCGCCGACACCGCGAAGAAGTTAGACGCACCCCCGCAGCCGATTCACCTGAAGGTCGACAGCGGCATGGGCCGACTTGGTGTGCGGTTGGCAGACCTTCCTGTCATGTGCCAGCTAATCCGGCGGTCACCGCACGTATCCCTGGAAGGCGTGTCCACTCACTTTGCTTCCTCCGAAATTGTGGACGCATCGGAGACCGAACTCCAGATCGAGAATTTCAAGCAAGCACTCCGTACCCTGAAAGAAGCCGGCCTCTCGCCCCGCCTGTGCCACATGGATAACACGGGCGGGATCCTTGCGCGGCCGGACACCTGGAATGACCTGGTTCGTCCGGGAATCGCACTCTATGGTTACAGTCTGCCGCTCCGCAGGAAAGATAACTCCGAAGCGAAAGGGCCCACACTGCCCCTTAAGCCCGCTCTTTCCTGGAGGACGCGTATCATTTCTATCCGGCAATTCGATGCAGGCATGCCTCTGGGCTACGGCGGCAGCTACGTAACCAGGCAGCCGTCGCGTATCGCCGTCCTTCCGGTTGGCTACGCAGATGGATATCGCCGCGCCCTTTCAAATCGTGGTCGCGTGATCATCCGGAAGGCGTACGCCCCGATTGTCGGCGCGGTTTCCATGGACCTCACCCTGGTGGACGTCACGAACATCCCGGGTGCCGCGGAAGGCGACGATGTGATGCTGATCGGCAGCACCGGATCGCTGCGCGTAGACGCGGTGGAGCTCGCCGAACTCTCCGGCACGGTGCCTTACGAAATCCTGTGCGGAATTTCAAAGCGCGTGCCACGCGTTCACTTGCCATAGAGCTTGAACCACAGAGGAACACAGAGGCACGCAAAGACAATCAGTACGAGGTTCGGCACTCGCCCGAACTCTTCGGCGAATTAGTGATCGATATCTGTATCCTCTGTGGCAAAGGGCTTGATCGGTAATGCGGTATTGATTTGATTCTTCTTTGAAATATGTGAAGTCAGGCACTTCGCTCCGTTTCTCGTGTGAATGTCCTCAGCACTCTTGAATGGGGCACGGCATGACGCCGAGCCGTGCAAACACGGGCAAAAACAGCCGCTAAATGCAGCATTTCGCTGCTGGATGCGTCCACAGTGCCCGTTTCACCTGGCTTTGTTATAGTCGGAAAAGAGATGCGAGCCCGTTACGCCAAATGGATGTACGACTGGGAAGACCGGCTTACGTCGGTCGACAATAACCGGGTAATCCGCGCGCTCGACTGGGGTGTCGAATTCGCGCAGGACTGGCCCTGTCGCAATGGGATTCCCGCCGGGCAGATGCCTGCCGACCCGGAGACGTTTTTTGCCGACTACAACCAGCGCATCATCGCCGCGAGCGATGAGTTCTATTCATACCGGGTACCGTCCGACTTCCGTCTGGAGCAGCGTGAGGTGCGGGTGTTCAGCACGCGTGAAATTCCTGATCCGAGGTTAGAAGAAAAAGTGCGCGGCACGCACGCGAACTTTCTTCGATTTACTTCTCCGGTGCGAACGCCCTATCCCGAAAACAATCTGGTGAATGCGCGTTGGTTCCCGGCGCGCGGACGGCGCGCCGTTGTGCTGCTGCCGCACTGGAATGCCGATGCTCTGTCGTATACCGGCCTGTGCAAGGTTCTGAATCTGTTGGGGGTAGCAGTATTGCGGCTCAGCATGCCCTATCACGACATTCGCATGCCCGCAGAGACGAGGCGCGCCGATTTTGCAGTGTCGGCAAATATCGGACGCACGATGGATGCGGTCCGTCAGGGTGTCATCGATATTCGATGCTGCGATCCGCGAATCCGAGCGGCCGCGTTCAATCATGCTTCCACCTACGTTGCCGACGTCGTTTGGCACGGGCAAACCACGCGTCATATTCGCCAGGGCATCGAAAGCGCGATCGATCTGGATCGCTTGCGGCGGCTATGGCTCGCAATCAGCCCGATGGTGTACTTCGACAAATTTGCCCGCTACCGAAAGCGATCTCTGGTGGTTTACGCAAACTACGATCTGACGTTCCTGCCCGAATTCTCCCGGGAAGTAGTGCGAGAGTTTGCCGCTCACCATCTGGATCATAAGGTTGTGGTCCTCCCCTGCGGCCACTACACGACCGGCGAAACCCCCTATAAATACATGGACGGCTGGCAGCTGGCTTCATTTTTCCGAACCGCATTTGAAGCGTAGAATTGTAAGCAGTTCGGAGCGTCCAATCGCACGCGGCTCGATCGCAGGTATCACGAGATTCCCGCGTCACCCGGAGATTTAAGCATGAGCAATCAGTCCATGTATCGTTCCCTGTCCGAGGCCGATCCGCAGATTGCGGCCGCTATTGACAATGAAACGCGTCGCCAGCATGAAGGCCTGGAACTGATTGCATCCGAGAACTTCGTGAGCGAAGCGGTTCTGGAGGCCGCGGGATCTGTTTTCACGAACAAGTACGCCGAGGGCTATCCGGGGAAGCGTTACTACGGCGGATGCGAGTTTACTGACGTGGTCGAAGACCTGGCGCGCACTCGCGCCAAGCAACTGTTTAACGCCGAATACGTGAACGTGCAGCCGCATGCCGGATCGCAAGCCAATATGGAAGCCTACGCGGCCGTGCTGCAGCCTGGCGACACGATTCTTGGTCTCAATCTCGCTCATGGCGGTCACCTCACCCACGGTCATCACCTGAATTTTTCCGGCAAGACTTACAAGATCGTCCCGTACGGCGTAACCAAAGAGACGGAAACGATTGACTACGACGAGTTGGAGCGACTGGCGGACAAAGAACATCCCAAGATGATTATCGGAGGCGGCAGCGCCTACCCGCGCATCATCGATTTTGCCCGCATGCGGCAGATCGCCGACAAAGTCGGGGCAATCTATCTTGTGGATATGGCGCACTTCGCCGGACTCGTTGCCGGCGGAGCCCATCCGTCCCCCGTTCCGCATGCGCACATCGTCACCTCCACCACCCACAAGACATTGCGCGGACCGCGTGCCGGCATGATCCTTGCCAAGGCCGACCTGGGCCCGGCGATCGACAAAACCGTATTTCCCGGGATGCAGGGTGGCCCGCTGGTGCACATCATGGCCGCGAAGGCCGTCTGCTTCCTGGAAGCGATGCAGCCCGAATTCAAGGTATACGCCCGCCAGGTGGTGTCCAATGCCAAGGTGCTGGCCGAAACGCTGGCCGCCGAGGGCTATCGCATCATTTCGGGCGGGACCGATACCCATGTCATGCTGGTCGACGTCTTTGCCAAGGGCATGCTTGGTAGCGAGGCCGAGAAGGCTTTGGGCGAGGCGGCCATCACGGTCAATAAAAACGCCATCCCCTTTGACACCAACCCGCCCCTGAAACCCAGCGGCATCCGCATCGGGACCCCGGCGTTGACCACCCGCGGCATGAAAGAGTCGGAGATGCGGCAGGTGGGGCGCTGGATCTCCGAAGTTCTGCAGCATCGTACAGACACCGGCGTGCTGCAGAAGGTCCGCCGGCAGGTACTGGAACTGGCGGAAACGTTTCCGCTTTACGCCGAGCGGCGTGCCAAAGCCCAAGCCGAGGTTCGTGGGTAGGTCCGATCGCGTCTACCCGAACACTTCAGACCTGACACCTGCAAAGTACAGGTTGGCCATTCCCTGGTTCAGGCGAAAACCTTAGTTCGGGGCGTCTTTCCTGTGGTTAAATCGTCCCGTGAAGATTGCCATCGATATCCGTCGCATGACGGAGTTCGGGATCGGTACTTACACGCGCAACGTGGTGCGCGCGCTAGGTCGGCTCGACCGGAATAGTAAGTATTTTCTGATCGGTTCGCCGGAAAAGGTGAAGGAGATTGGTCCGCTCCCGCCTAACTTCCATACCGTGCCGCTGTTGGAACAGGATACGACGGCAAAAGGGTATTTTGAATTTCGCACCATCCTCAAGCGTCTGCACTGTGATCTGGTACACATCCCCCATCTTTTCTGGCTTCCCCGGTCGCTTCCGTGTCCGTATGTCATGACGGTTCACGATCTGCTGGAACATATGTCGGGCTCCAGGGGCCAGTCGGGGCTGCGGCGTTCCATGCATTATCAATTTACGCGGAGAGTGCTGAAGGGAGCGGCTCGCATCTTCGCGGTTTCTCAATTCTCCAAGAGCGAGATCGAGCAGCTGTTTGGCATCCCCTCGCAACGCGTCGAAGTGGTTTACAACGCGATCGATGAGCGTTTCCTCCACGGACATGCCAGCGATGCTGATCGACAACTGATTGCCGAGCGCTATCTGGTGACTTACCCTTTCCTGCTTTATGCCGGCCGTATCAGTCCGCATAAGAATCTGATCCGCATCATCGAGGCCTTTTCGGCATTGCGGGGAGAACTGGAAAAGGAACACAAGTTTCCTGATCTGAAGCTCATCATTATCGGAGACGACCTCTCCGGCCATCCTGACTTGCGTCGGACAGTTATTCGCAGCGGCGTGCACAATGAAGTACGTTTCTTTGGATTTGTACCCATCGATGTGCTCCGTATTTTCTATGACGTAGCCAATGTCTTCATCTTCCCCTCACTCTATGAAGGTTTTGGCTTGCCGCCGCTGGAAGCCATGGCGCACGGCACGCCGGTCGTGACCTCCAACACTTCGTCTCTTCCCGAAGTCGTCGGAAATGCGGCCGTACTGGTCAACCCGGAGAACGTCTTCGAGATCATGCGTGCAACCCATCGGGTCTTGGTGGATCAAGCCTTGCGTGAAAAGCTCAGGCAACGAGGATACGAGCAGGCCAAGCGTTTTTCATGGGACTCTTCCGCGCGGCGGATTCTGCGAATCTACAAAGAAGTTGTATCCGGAAAAGAAGGCGACGATGTACCTGAAGCCACTGAGGCGGAACGTCCCAGGCTGCGCGCTTAGCTGCAATCCAAAGCTACCGTCATTGCGGACGCACTCCTCCCAACCCCTTCACAAACTATCCAGAACAGCTCTAAGTTTGGGTGAGAGCTGTCCGACTTTTTTCTATCACGCACGTTCACGGTTCGCTGCACGGAAGAGTATGGTCTGTCCGACCGCAAGTCGGCCGATGCGAGTGACTGTGCCGTAAATTCCCGCGTGGTTCTGGTTCGCGCCAACAATCGTCTTCATCACTTCTGTCGCTGGCTCGGCTGACTCGGGATCAAGATTCACCATCGAGCAGCGGAGGTCGCGCATAGTGACGGCAACAGAGGGGCGTCGTCTCCCTCCCCGAATGAGAGCACACCGACTACCCACTCGTCCTCGTGGAAGGGAACCGGTCGCTGTAAACGGACCAGTATGTTCGGACGAAATCGTCGCACGTCGAGACTCAGCCCCGCGAGTCTTCCGATCTCGCGCACCGTATCGGATGCGATCACGGAGATGCTCGCTTCATCGAAGATGCCATGATTCAACTGCATCATCTGCACGGGAGCCCCGTACCGACGCCCGATCTCCGCGGCCAAGTCCTCCCCGAACACAGGCATGTCTTCGCCATCCGGCGTGCGAATCTGCGAGGGAACTTCTCCCGGAGCCCCGTCTTGCGGAGCAAACAAGAGCAGGTCGGGAAGCTTGCTTGCTGTCAGCCAGGGCATTCCGCTGCGGTTGTCCAGCCGCCGGAACGCCAGACGTCTGTCACCCTCCAGCCCATACCAGCCAAGGTTGGCGGCCTCTAGCCTTTCGCCACTCATGGACTTCACGGGATAACGGAAGATCGCCTCCACATGGCCGACTTCTATGAGCATGCTCGCTCCGCGTTACCGCAACAGCTAAGGTTAGTTTTCGTAGGCGCGATCAGAATGTGAGTGCAAGTTTGAAGGTGGTGCGACTACGAAAGAGGTTTGTTGGAGTAAGCCGCGGACCAAGGCGAACCCGTAACCAACGCCGTGCCGGCCGGCGCATCAGGGACGACAACAGATGCCGTAGCGCTGCCAAAGCCGGAACCAGGGGCTGCCTGCATTCATCTCGTCGTGTCGTCGATTCGCAGCCGAGACATCACTCGGGCTCAGAGGTCGGGTGTCCGGCGTGGCATAGACGCGTTCTAGCCACTCAATTTCAGCGATGATCTGCTCGGTTTCCATTCCGTTCCGTCTAAATATGTAACATAAAGGCGGCAACGGTCAAACCCGGTGCCCCTCAAAACCGCGTCAAATCACAAGCTATCGATGGGCGATGCACTCCAACCGCTATGATTTTGCAGGGTTTCCTGCCTCGGAGAGATTCTGTGAAACTGCACAGCCGATTGGGCCGAGCGGGCCGTCGAAGACACTAGAACCGCAGCCAGTGACCCTCTGCTTTCCTCTGGCAGCGATGGTTGCCTGTGCTAGTATGCCTGCCCAATAGTCCGTCCTGAGGCGAAGCCGTGACGACTGGCCCCCTGCGTCCCTTGACCACCGGTGAGCTGCTGGATCGGACCTTCGCCCTTTACCGGGAGCACTTTGGTCTGTTCTTCGGAATTACGGCTTTGCCCCATCTCTTCTCATTTGCTCTTGGACTATTTGCCAATCCTCTGCGCATCTATTTGGGGCTGAATTTTTTGGGCTGGGTTTGGCTCGGAGCATTGATTTCGGTGCTTGTCGGCGCGGTTGCACATGCGGCCACTGTCATGGCCGTGTCCGAAATCTACCTTGACCGTACCACGGGCGTCATCGATGCCTATTCGAAAGTGCAATTCAACATCGTTGGCGTCATACTCCTCAGCCTGCTGGTCGCGATGGGCGCGGGACTCGGCGCATTTTTCTTTGTCGTTCCCGGAATTCTGCTGGCCTTGAAATGGTCCCTGGTAGTGCCGGTCGCCGTCCTTGAGGACCAGGGGATCATAGACTCCATGTCCCGCAGTGCATCTTTGACGAAAGGTTACCGCTGGCGAGTATTTGTCATTTGGATCTTATTCTTTGCTCTTTCCCTCTCTATGACCCTTTTGTTTCAGTGGCCCGTCCAAATCGCGACGGCCTCAGCTATCACTCACCATGCACGGTATCTTTTCCCCTGGCTGAATGCAGCATCTACGCTCCTGAAGTTTATATCCGCATGCCTGGCGGGACCGCTGGCCACAATCGCCTTTTCACTTCTGTACTACGACTTGCGCGTACGGAAAGAAGCTTTCGATCTTCAATACATGATGGACGCCCTTGATAGTATGGCATCCAGCAGTGCGCAACCGTCGAGCGTGTTGACTTAACTCCAAAAGGAGTCATCTTTGTCGACTTTCTTTCATACCTGGAGTGACATAGTTTCATCGATAGACTTTATTTCTCGCTGTTTCCCTAAAGCTGGAGCGATGTTTCTGTGCTAGTATCCTGCGTGTTCTTAGTCTTATGTTGAGGCGAAGTCTTCATGACTACTGCGCCACTCCGTCCTTTAACAACTGGTGAATTACTCGATCGCACCTTCTCTCTATACAAAGACAATTTTGCTCTTTTTGTCGGGATCGTCGCCCTTCCCAGGCTGATTTCCCTGGCAGTGCAACTCTCGAGTATCTCCTTGCGGTCGCAAACCGGGTTGTCCGCAGCATTCGGTGCGGCTTTGTGGGGGCTGGTATTCGCGCTTGTCTCTCTGATGGTGGCAGCAGCCTCGCAGGCTGCGACCGTGGTCGCGGTCTCGCAATTACATTTGGGTCGGCCCACTAGCGTGAGCGACGCTTATTCTCGCGTGAAAGGTCGCATTGTAAGGGTGGCGCTCCTCACCATTGTGGTAGGACTGGGCGTAGGTTTGGGGTTTGTCTTGCTGGTCATACCCGGTATCATCCTTGCCCTGATGTGGTCGCTGGCGGTTCCCGTTGCCATCCTCGAAGATCGTGGCATCAACGATTCGGTTTCCCGTAGCTCGGAACTCACAAAAGGTAGCCGGTGGCGGATTTTTGTCATCTGGGTCATGTTCATCGTGCTAAGCATTGTTGTGGCTTTTCTGATTGAATGGCCGATCGGTCTGGTCGCCGGAATGTTGGGAGCAAAGGCCGTCAACTCGGCAGGAATCCAGGTAGCATCCGCAATTGCCAGTTTCATTTCACAATGTCTTGTCGGCCCCTTAGCAACCATCGGGTTCTCACTTTTGTACTATGATCAGCGCGTGCGCAAAGAGGCATTCGATCTTCACCACATGATGGAAACGCTGGATGGAACGCAGCCCGGGCTGGCTCACGCCACCTAGGTTCGCATGACTGCACGCCGTGTTGGCATCTTGCTGTTCATCCTCGCCGTTGTCGCGCCATGTCTCGGAATCGATAACGGCGCGGTCCTCACCGCCGCCGAATACCGGGCTGACCTGGATCGGGTTCTATCAGCGACTGAACACCTCGAAACGCCAGGACCTCAAATCCCGGAACTGGTCAGCAGCCTGCCATCTGCCTGGCGCGTCCACACCGATCGCGGCAACTTCGATGTATCTACCGAATGGCTGCGCAACAACCTGGGCCAATTGGAGAAGAAGTACGACGGGGATCTGGTAAGCAAAATCCGTGATCGTCTAGCGAGTCAACGCGCCGATCTCGAGGCATACCAGGAAAACCGGCATGACGATTCTGAACAGCGTGCCCTGGTTACTCGCATTCTGGATCGCTCCGAATTTGGCAGTATTCATGGTCCCACTTGGTCCGACCGACTGAAGCAACGCCTGGTTCAGTTCCTCATCCGGCTGCTTGGTAGGGCGATCACGTCGTCGATGGTATCCAACATTGGCAAATACTTTGTTTATGCCTTAATGGCCATCGCTTTTCTGGCATTGTCCTATTGGGTATTCAAGAGCATTCGAAACAGCGCAAGAGTAGAAAGCATTCTTCCGGAGTCATTGCCTGTCTCCGCGCGTGAGTGGACCGTTTGGCTCGCCGAGGCTCGCGAAGCCGCCCAGCGGGGAAACTGGCGCGACGCGATCCACTTGGCGTATTGGGCGGGGATCTCCCTGCTCGAATCGCAAGGAGTCTGGCGTCCCGATTCAGCTCGCACGCCTCGCGAATATCTCCGCCTCATGTCTTCTGCGAACGAGCACCGGCCCACCCTCACCGCCCTGACCCGCAAGTTCGAGTTAGTGTGGTACGGCGGGCAGCCGGCGGATGCCCAGGCGTTTTCGCAAACACTCGCAGAATTGGAGAAGCTAGGATGCCGCTGAGGCTGAGCGCCGCCGACCGCAAGCTGTTCATTGGCGTGGCGGTGATCTTTGGCGCTATGGTCGTCGGCGGGATCTTGTTCGCGAGCAAAGCGGGTTCGAAAGCTGAAGTCCCGACAACCTACTCGGCTGGCTCGGAGGGTGCGAAAGCTGCTTATCTGCTCCTGCAAGAGTCCGGCAATCCGGTGAGTCGCTGGCAAAGACCATTGGCCGAGTTGCCCGATCCCGCCGGCAAGACCCTGGTGCTGGCCGACCCGGAAGAAGCTCCAACCCGGCAAGACAAGAAGCAAGTGGAGAAATTTATTTCCGGCGGCGGGCACGTCATCGCAACTGGAATGTTCGCAACCGCCTTTCTTCCCACGGGCTCCTCCCTACCCGACTTCGTCGAGGGTATGCTTTGGAAGAAAGAGCGGCCTCTTTCCCCCTCCGCAATCACGCGCCAGGCTCCGGAGATCACATTAGCGCCCCAGGCTCGGTGGCAGAGCGACGATAGCGCAACCCCGTTGTATGGAGATGAGGACAACGTCCGGGTGGTGAAATACGCTTTCGGTAAGGGTGAAGTCATGTGGTGGGCTTCGGCCACGCCTCTGACGAACGCAGGATTGCGCGAACCGGGAAACCTCGAGTTCCTGCTTGCTTCCATTGGCGACAGCCGGCGCGAGGTCCTGTGGGACGAATACATCCACGGATATCGGGAAACATTGGGAGCATCGCTTGTGCGCTCGCCTCTGCTCTGGCTGGTGCTGCAATGCACTCTGTTGGCTACCGCTATACTGCTCACTTTCTCGCGACGGAGCGGCCCTGTTCTTCAGCCGATCCACGATGTGCGCCGTTCCCCGCTCGAATTTGTTCAGACTCTCGGAGGACTCTACCAGCGCGCCGGGGCAGGATCGGTCGCCGTCGATATCGCATACCAGCGTTTTCGCTACTGGCTGACACGGCGCCTGGGCATGGCCGGCAACGCATCCGCCGATGACTTGCAACGTGCCGTGGGACAGCGTTCGCTTCTCAAGGACGAGCGCTTCTCCGCGACTCTGCGCGAATGTGAGTCCGCGCGGTACCATACCGATCTCAAACCGGCGCAAGCCTTGTCGCTGATTCGGGCACTGCACGATTTTGCAGCCCGGCTCAAATTGTTTCCGCGGCTTACCAACTCCAAGGAGAAAGACTGATGGAAGCGGTTCCAAAACTGGTGCAGCACATCCGCGACGAAATGGCTCGCGTGGTAGTCGGCCAGGAAGAGTTGAAAACTCAATGCCTGATCGCTCTCCTCTGCCAGGGACATGTGCTGCTCGAAGGAGTTCCTGGAATTGCCAAGACTCTCGTGGTCAAGACTCTGTCCCGGCTCGTGCGCCTGCAGTTCCGGCGGGTGCAATGCACATCCGACCTGATGCCCGCCGATATCGTCGGTACGAACGTCCTGAATATGGCCACCAGCGCCTTCCAGTTGCATCAGGGCCCGGTTTTCACCGACTTGTTTCTCGTCGACGAGGTCAACCGCATGCCTCCCCGCACCCAGGCCGCTTTGCTCGAGTGCATGGAAGAGCATCAGGTTACAATCGACGGCACCCGCTACGAGCTTTCTTCATTTTTCACTGTCTTTGCCACGCAGAACCCGGTGGAATTCGAGGGCACCTACCCCTTGCCGGAAGCTCAACTCGACCGGTTCCTGCTGAAAATCAGCGTTCCATATCCCGAAGCCGCAGACGAAATTCGCTTACTCACCAATGTGCAGAATGGCTTTGACGCCGGCAATCTGGATGCCCTGGGCTTGCAGGCAGTCGACCCCGAACTCCTGGCGCAAGCGCAGCGTGAGATACGCGCCATCAGCGTTCAGGAATCTTTGTTTCAATACATTGTCCAAATCGCTCGCCGGACAAGGGATTGGCCGTCCCTTTCGCTGGGCGCCAGTCCGCGCGCCGCGGTGAGCTTGATGGCGGTCTCGAAGGCAGTCGCCGCCATCGAGGGACGAGACTACCTGATCCCGGATGACGTGAAGACCTCCGTGCCGCCGACCTTCCGCCATCGCATCATGCTCCGCCCCGAGGCCGATCTCGAAGGAATCACTCCTGACCAGATTTTGCAGGACGTGATTCGCGCCGTCGAGGTGCCCAAGTGAGTGGCCAGCAAGGCCTGGTGCCGGCGACCCAGTCCGCCGTGGCTCGGTCCCATACTCGTTTCAGCTTTGCGTTTGGCCCGCGCTTTTTTCTGCTTCTGTTGCTTGGTCTGCTTTGGCTTACTCTGGCTTTTTTCGAACTGCGCTGGGTCTACGCCATGCTGGCTTGGGATCTTGGGGCATTGTTGGCGTGGGCCGTGGATCTCCTCACGTTGCCAAAGCCGAGACAGCTTAAAGTGCAACGCATTTGGCACAGCCCACCGGCCCTGTCGGTTTCCTCGGAAGTAGAACTAACTCTGGTTAACCAGTCGGCTTCGACCGTGCACGTTCTCGCTCTCGATTCCGTCCCGGCACAACTGCGTTCCGAACCTCCCGAACTCGAAATCAGCGTCCCCGGCCACGGCGAAGCTTCGCGAAAATACACGATTCAGCCCACGCAGCGGGGAGCGGTAACCCTGGCAGATATCTACCTCCGCTATCAGGGCACGTTCCGGATCGCGGAGCGGTGGGCTCGCGCGTCCATGGAACAGCGCGTCCAGATTTATCCCAATCTGGACGAAGCCAAAAAGCAATCTTCGTTCCTGGTACGCAGCCGCCAGATCGAAATGGAAAAACGCCATTCCCGCATGCGCGGGATTGGCCGGGAGTTCGAAAGTCTCCGCGAATATCGCGAAGGGGACGAATATCGCGACATTTGCTGGACGGCCGCGGCACGTCGCGGCAAACTCGTTACCCGCATCTACCAGGTCGAACGCAGCCAGACCGTCTGGATTGTGATCGACTCCGGTCGTCTGATGCGTGCCCGCATTCGCGACCTCACCAAGCTTGACTATGCCGTGAATGCCGCACTCAGCCTGGCGCAGGTTGCCCTGTACTCTGGCGACCGCGTGGGACTTCTGGCTTACGGCAGAAAATTACAGCAGCGCCTTCCGGCTGCACGAGGCAGCACGCACCTCAGGCAAATGATCGAACAGTTGTCGACCATCCATGAAGAGGCCTCGGAAGCAGACCACTTGCGCACTGCCGGACTTCTCCTTACGGATCAAAAACGTCGCAGCCTGGTGGTATGGCTGACCGATTTAGCGGAGACTGCCATGACGCCTGAAGTCATAGAAGCTGCATCGCAAATGATGCCGCGGCACCTCGTCTTGTTCGTCGTCATCGGACAGCCCGACTTGGACGACCTGGCTTCGCGGCAACCGGAGAACGAGGAACAGATGTTCAAGATTGCGGCCGCCCAGGAGATGATTCATCGCCGTGAGTTATTACTTGCGCGCTTACGGGAGCGAGGAGCTTTGGCCCTGGAAGTGAGTTCCGCTTCGCTGGCTTCTGTGCTGGTGAACTCTTATCTTGAAGTGAAAGCGCGCAACCGCCTGTAGACTTATACATTCGCTTGGACTGGACGGAACAGATAGAACAACAAGAGCGTGAACAAAGCCGCCGCCATCGAAAACTTCAATGAGACGGCCAGACTGGTAGGCGATACAAAGGCTTCGACGATCCCTGCCACGATCAGTATGGGAACAGTCCCGAGCAGCAAGCGAACCGCCTCCGCTCCAGCCTTTGCCAGCGATTCACGTCGGGGCAGTACTCCCGGAAACAGCAAACCTTGGGCGACGCGGAATCCGGCACCGCCCGCGATGAAAATGGCAGGTAGCTCGAGCACCCCATGTGGCGCCACGAAACTCCACAAATCCTGGCTCATCCCCGCAATCCGGCACGCCATTCCTATGACGCCCATCAATAATCCGTTGAAGAGCATCATGTAGACCGTGCCAATTCCTCCGGTGATACCGAAAGCAAAGGTGGTGAACCCCACCCCGATGTTGTTCGTCATGATCGAACTGGAGGCCAGCGGCTTAATGGCAACGATGGAGTGCGTCCACATTTTATGATGATCGATCGTCTCGACCATCTGCGGCCCCAAAAACTTCACCTTGAAATCCGGATCCTGGTAAGTCAAGGCCGCTCCCACGAAAACGCCGAGCACAAAAATGGCCGTCGCCAGGCCACAGGGGCTCAGGTTCCGGCGGAAGATCTGCGGGTAATCTACCCAGAAAAACGATAGTAACCCACGCGGGCTCGCCCGCTGTCCCGAATAGATGGTATTGTGAGCCCGAGCCAGGAGCTGGTTCAGATAGCGCGAGAAATGTACGGAGCCAGGATCCTCGCGGATCGCAGCCAAATCGGCTGCCGTCTGACGGTAAAGCAGACTCAATTCCTGCAGATCGTACCGCGAGAGTGCTTTCAGACCCTGGCGGTTTGTCAGATTCAGAAGCTCCTCCAGTTTGCTCCAGTGAGGCTTCCGTTTCTGCAGCCAGCGTGTTGTGATCATAGGTGTGACTCGATGGACGAGTTAAAAATTGATACTCCTGAGCAAATAGCCCTCGAACTTCCGTTGGCCGGAATCGGAAGCCGGTTCCTCGCTCTCGGTATCGATACTTTACTGCAAAGTATCCTGTACACAGTAGGGGCTTTCGTATTCGTTTTCGCGCTTCCATTCGCCAGCGGGCTGTTCAGCCTCCGTTCCTGGTCGTGGGGTCCTGCCATCGCAGTCCTCCTTCTCTTTTGTGTGTATTGGGGATACTTCGCTTTTTTCGAAATCATCTGGAAGGGGCAAACGCCTGGTAAGCGATATGCCGGGATTCGCGTCATCAAGGAAACGGGCCGCCCCATTGATGCCTTCGAAGCCATTGGACGAAACCTGCTACGGGCGGTTGACGGCCTTCCAGGAATCTACGGTGTGGGGCTGGCGTGCATGATGCTGAACAAGCAAAATCGCCGCCTCGGCGACTTTGTGGCGGGAACTGTCGTGGTACACGAGAAACTTACCGACGAAGTCAGGCCCGCCTGGAACGCCACTGAATCCACAGCCTCCGCGAGCCCTCAGATGGCCCGTGTTTCCGCCGAAGAGTTAGTCCTGATCGAGACTTATCTTCACCGCCGCTGGGATCTCGATCCGGTAGTGCGTTTCTCCGCCTCGAATCAGATTGCCGAGAGGATTAAGGCCAAGACGGGTTTGCAGCGTCAGCCCGGAGAGACGATTGACGACTTTCTCGAATCGGTGGCCCGCCAGGTGCGGGACAGCGGCCGGTTCAGTTAAAGCTTTCCATCTGGCTCCCGCAACTCTTATCGGGACCTTACGCCGGGCAGACCGCGATGGTATGCGATCTGCCGCGACGCAAAGATTCAGGCTGCCTTGCGAGCTTGTTGGACCGACCTCAGAAATTTCAGCAGGTCGGTATTGACCTCGTCTTGGTGTGTGGCGGTGAGGCCGTGCGGCCTGCCCGGATAGTAAATTTCCTGCGCCCCCTTGATCAGCCTGGCCGATTTCTTCGCTGAATCCTTGATCGGCACGACCTGGTCGTCCTCACCATGCATGACCAGTGTTGGCACATCGAATTTCTTGAGGTCCTCGGTGAAGTCAGTCTCGGAAAATGCCTTGATGCTGTCGTAGGAGTTCTTGAGGCCGGCCTGCATGCTCCATAGCCAGAACTGGTCCAGCATTCCCTGCGAGACCTTCGCACCTGCCCGGTTGGCGCCGTAGAACATTACGGCAAAGTCTTTGTAGAACTGTGAGCGATCTTTGGCAAGACCGCTTCGCAATCCGTCAAACACCTCGATCGGGAGCCCCTCCGGGTTGGATGCGGACTTAACCAGGATCGGCGGCACAGCGGCGATCAGGATGGCCGCGGCAACTCGCTTCGTGCCGTGACGTCCGATGTAGCGCGCAACTTCGCCTCCACCCGTGGAGTGTCCCACCAGAGTCGCATCCTTGAGATCCAGCGCCTCAATCACAGCAGCCAGATCGTCGGCGTACCCATTCATGTCGTTCCCGGACGATGCTTGGCTGGACCGGCCGTGGCCACGCCGGTCGTGCGCAATCACGCGAAAACCATTCTGTGCGAGGAAAAGCATTTGTCCGTCCCATGCGTCGGAATTCAGCGGCCATCCGTGCGAAAACGTGACCACCGGGCCTTTGCCCCAGTCTTTGTAGTAGATTGTCGTGCCGTCTTTTACCGTGATCGTGCTCATATGAATTTTCTCCTTATAAGTTTGGGCGAGCAGAACTACTCGCGGTTTCTGGTTTTAGTTGGCGGGCACTAGCACCGGAGCGCCTTTGTCCTTCACGAAGAACACGACGAATTTCGCCGGTTTGGTTTTGCTTGCGTTCCGCCCAACCACGTGAATATCCTCCGGGCCTTCATAGAAGGTCTGACCAGGTGTCAAAGTCTTCTTTCCCGCCTCTCACCTGCATCACGATCGAGCCTTCCAGCACGTAAATAAACCCATGCGCATTGTGGCGATGGATCGGGTCCGAACTGCCCGGCGGATACTCCACGGTGACCATCAGACCTTCTTTGCCAGGAAGATTGGTCAAATCTTTCGACAGGAGCTCCGTTACCTTGGCCTGCTGGGCTGCCAGCGCACCGGACATGAGACATGCCAGCGCCAATATTAGTTTTGTGAACGTCATAAATTGACCTTTCGCTTGACCGACGGAAATTTCAGTGCGCCCTCGTGCGTCCGCCGTGCTGATATCAGCTAGCTTTTTTCACCGCTGCGCCTTTAGCTTGAGCATGCGCACTCGGAATTTGTGCTGCGGCCTGAGTCAGCCAGGTTTCGACACGGGTCTCGCCGAGTCTTGCGTTATCGCCAGGGACTAGCGTTTTCTCGCCGAGTCTCGCCCCAGAGTAAAGCGCATTTGGGTCAGCGATGACTTCGCGGGGATCTTTGAGCGAGGCCAACCGCCGCCGGACTAGTTCATCCACGCGAAACTGTTCCGGGCCTCCAATTTCGACGATGCCGTTTACCGGCTGACCTACTGCAACCCTGCCCACACCACTCGCGACATCGTCGGCGGCCATTGGCTGGAAAAGCACATCTGGCAAATGCACCTTGCCGCCGACGATGGAAATGTCGGCGAGGCCCTTGAGGAATTCGAAGAACTGCGTCGCGTGCACGATGGAGTAAGGGATTGAAGATTCTTTGATCAATTTTTCCTGAGCAATCTTGGCCCGGAAGTAACCGCTTTCAGACAGCCGGTCGGTTCCCACCACCGATAACGCAACGTGATGTCGCACCCCTGCGGCCGCTTCATAGGTGAGGAGGTTGCGAGTTGACGTTTCGAAGAACTTCAGCACTGCTGCATCCTCCCAGGAGGGAGAGTTTGATACGTCAACGACTACCGAGGCGCCCTTCAGCACTTCGGTCAGTCCTTCGCCCGTGAGAGTGTTGACTCCTGTGTTGGGTGCTGCCGCTACTGCTTCATGCCCCTGCTCGCGAAGCTTGTTGACAAGCTTTGATCCAATGAGGCCTGTGCCGCCGATCACCACGATTTTCATAATTGTCTCCTTCTTTCTTCGCCGACGCATTTCATAGCCATCGGTTTCTTGTACTCGCGAAAACCGAACTGAGTGGGCCTTTGTAACCGTGCGTCTCGTTCGCGCTGGATGAAAGCGAACCGGATCACTCAGCGATTTTCACGAATTGCAATTGATGGATGTCGAGCAGCATAGATCTTCCAGTGCCCGTATTACGCGTGTGAATCTGCTCGCTACTGTTTTTGGTTAGGAGGTGAAAGGGAAACCGCCGCAGCCGCGGCGGACTGACTTGATTTATTCGGAAACGATACGCCTGACTGGAATCTCAAGCGATTGATTCAGTGTGACTAAGGTCGACGGATGTGAAAGGCGCAACGGGAAGAAGCCTACCGGTAACGTCTCGCAGATACCCGCATCCCTCACCTGTAGGCAATACCCAATTCTAAGCTGGATCAATCAGGTAAACCACGTATAGAGACTATTTCCAGCAGGTTTCAAAAACAGAGATTCTGTCCTTCAGTACACATTTCGGCTGGTCCCGTCTCGTTGTGCTTGGCGCACATTGCATGACGGGATAAGGAAGAAGAAGAACGTCAGCTCACACGTGAGACGGATTCACATCACGGTCGTGGCCAACATTCAACCAGGGGGCGACAGTACCGCGCGCAGAACTGATTATTGACTCGTGTGGCAGCCGGACCTGTAAGCCGAATTTTGTCCGCCTTGCGGCGGGACGGTCATTCCTCTGGGCCACGCATTACTGCATGGCTCTAGCGACCTACCCGGAGGTTGGGACGCACCGGGCCGGCACGTGTTCCAGCCGAAGCTGAAATTCCCTCCCTATTTGGTCTTGCTCCGTGTGGGGTTTGCCCTGCCCGCGACATTACTGCCGCGGCGGTGCGCTCTTACCGCACCTTTTCACCCTTACCTCGCCATAAGCGAGGCGGTATGTTTTCTGTGGCACTTTCCGTCAACCGGGCTTGAACCCGGCTTCCCGGACGTTATCCGGCACACTGCCCTGCGGAGTTCGGACTTTCCTCCCTCCTTGCGGAGAGCGACCGTCCGGTCCGGCTGCCAACCTCTTCTATTATATGCGATGGTTGTTCCTCGCCCCGAGCCCGCACCCTAGTATTCTCCTTACGCTGTGAATTCCTTCCTTCATCCTTTCCGCGAAGTAGTCGGCCTGGTTGCTGCTCTAGGGGCGATCGGTGGAATTGCCTTTTACCTGGCTTGTTTATGGAGCGCGCGCTCTTACCTGAGAACTCGAGTTGCTCCACTCCAGTCCGAATCAAGCGAGCGCACCTCGAAAGACTTGCCGCCAGTCTCCATATTGAAGCCGTTGAAGGGTGAAGACCCTGAAATGTATCAGAGCCTTCGCAGTTACTGCCTGCAAGAGTACCCGCAGTATGAAATCATTTTTGGAGTCAACGATAAGCATGATCCCGCCATTGCGTCGGTCGAGCGCCTCCGGGAAGAGTTCCCCCGGCATTCGATTCATCTGCTCGTGAGTCCCGAGGTTCTGGGCGAGAATGCGAAAGTCAGCAATCTCGCGCACATGGCCCGCGCGGCCCGCTACGATCATTTCGTCGTCAGCGACACCGACATTCGAATTGAACCCGATTCTCTGCAGCGAGTCATCGCGCCACTGCGGAGGGAGAAGACGGGTATGGTCACCTGCCTGTACCGGGGCATCGCGGGAGCAACGCTCGGCTCCAAGCTGGAGTCTTTGGGAATCAGCACCGACTTCTGCGCAGGAGCATTAGTCGCTCGCGCCATCGAAGGCGGACTGCGCTTCGCCCTGG
>QIAI01000073.1:0-1717 GCA_003224995.1 Acidobacteriota bacterium | reverse complement strand
TGCATTTGTCGGAAGTCGTGGTGGAAACGTTTCTTCCGGATTACAACCTGCGCCAATTCTTCCAGCACCAGCTACGCTGGGCGCGCGGAGTGCGCGATTCCCGTCGCGGTGGTTACGTCGGGCTGCTGTTCACGTTTGGCTGGATCTGGTCGGTGCTCGCTGTGTTCGCTTTCCGAGGCGCAGGATGGGCGTGGGCATTAGCTGCTATCGCGGTTCTCTCCCGGTTCCTGGTTGCGTTGACCGTAGGAAACAGAGTATTGGACGATCCCCAAGTGATTCGTTTCCTTCCCCTGCTGCCTCTACGCGATTTGACGGCGCTCGCCATTTGGTTCGCGAGCTTCGGGAGCAACATCATTGACTGGCGCGGAGAAAAGTTCCGCCTGAAAAACGGCAAGCTGGTTCGCTTGACAACGGATAAAGAACAACCCACATAGAAAATTGGGAACTTACTAGTAAGAGTCTCCAACCGCGCTTTTGGCCTGGCGGTGCTCCGGCATGATCCGACCGCCCTTCTGGAACACGTAGGTCTCACCGCGCCAGTAGAAGCGGCGGCTGGTGTAGCTTCCCAGCCAGATGAAAAATCCCGCCAAGTCTCGCAATGGATAGAGCCAGCACTGCGATAGTGCACGCCGATCCTCGGCAAGTCTCCATCCAATGGCGATGGACTGAATCAGGCGATTGGCGATTGCGATTCCAAAAAGACTGAGTCCCAGGGTCCAGTGTCCCAAGGCCCCGCCCGCGATCAATCCGAGAATGCCAAATGGCATCGCAAAGGTGAGCCCTGTTCCCAGGTGGCCCGCCGGGCGCGAATAGCGCGTGCTCTTCATCCAGCGCAACTGGTCACCAAGTGTGCGCAGAGCGGACCGGGGCGTCAGAACGTTCTGCACGAAGTAATGCGAGAGCACGACCTGGTATCCTCTGGCCCAGATCCGGTTGCCGAGCTCGAAGTCGTCGGAATAATAATCGGCTGTAGTGGCGATTCCCCCGATGGCATCGATTGCATCCCGCCGTGCCGTCATCGCTGGTCCGAGCGCGAACCGCATGCCCTCCAGCATGTCGGCGACGATCACGCCAGACGTCATCTCTACCGACAGCCCAAGCGCCTCGAGGGAAGACCAGAAGTCTGCTGCCGGAATACCGCGGTACATGCAGGTCACCAGTCCAACTTTCGAATGAATCAAAGGAGGAATCGTGTGCCGAAGGAAATCGGGATCGGCTCGTACATCACTATCGCTGATTACGAAGTAAGACCGCTCCGTGGCGGCAATCATCTTTTCCAGGGAAAAGACCTTGGCATTCGGCCAGGTTGGCGGACCAGACAGCACGACTTGACTCTTGACGTTGGGATGTCGCGCGCGCACGCGTTCCGCAATCCTGAGCGCGGCGTTCTCAGAATCGCGGGCGCCGAAAATAATCTCGTAGTCCGGATAATCCTGCAGGAAGAAGCTTTCCAGGTTCTGCTCGAGTTCGGCCTCCATGTTGTGAATGGGCTTCAGGATGGCGACTGGCGGCAGAGTGTCCCTCGCAAAAGCCATTCCAGCGCTTCGCGCTTGCGCAGCGAGTCTACGATAACGTCGAGCAGCCACCAGCACCAGGATAAGAAATACAGTGGAGCTAGCCGTGCCGAGCAGCGCGACCGCCATGGCGAGCTTTGCAAGTATCACGGTTGCATATGCCCCAACGCTGGCAACCATCATGGAAACAAGGGAACGACAAT
>QIAI01000710.1 GCA_003224995.1 Acidobacteriota bacterium | reverse complement strand
CGGAACTGCTGACGCGCTGGATGGAACTTGGAGTCTTCAATCCACTTTATCGCAACCATGCCGCCAAGGGCACCCGCGATCGCGAACCTTGGGTAGATGGGCCCATGCACGAGGCGATCCGTAAGAAGTACATCGAGACCCGCTACCGCTTGCTGCCCTACATCTACACCGGCATGGAAGAAGCCAGTCGAACTGGAATTCCGCTGATGCGGCCGCTGTTCCTCGAATTCCCCGCTGAGACCTCGCTGGTAAATAAGGGCGAAGAATATATGTTTGGCGGCGGTCTGCTGATCGCTCCCAAGGTGTGGCCCTTCCTGCAGCCTTATGAAGTCATGCTGCCCAAAGGCGACTGGATCAATTACTGGACAGGAGAGCGGATATCCGGGAGCCAGACCATCAAATTGGATCCGCCACTCGATGTTCTCCCGGTTTATGTGCGAGCGGGCACCATCATCCCCCAGCAACCGGTCGTCCACAATGTCGACGAGACTCCCCAAGGCCCATTGGAGTTAAAGGTATATCCGGGTCCGAATTGCGCTGGAAATCTCTATATGGATGACGGCAACACGTTCGCTTACCAGAAGGGAGAATTTCTGCGGACTCAATTCACTTGCGAGATGTCTTCCGGCCAGGTGAAGGTGCACATTGGCGCTGCCGAGGGACCGTACCATCCGTGGTTTAAGAGTATGCAGGTCGAGGTATACGGGCCCGCGAACGTGCGCGAAATCAGACTCGATGGTCAGCCATTCAAAACCTGGAAACCTGGGACGGGGGCCGTTCTGTTGAACGACGTACCCTGGACCGGTTCAGCACGCGACATCGAAATCCTGTACAAGACTCAATGAATGTCGCCGTCTTCGAAAGACGCCGTACTCACCAGTCTGGAATCCCCGCGTTATAGTTTTGGGCGCGATACCGCCGCGCGTGTCGCCAAGTCTCTCATTCGATTTCATGAGGCCCTCCTGGTTCTGCGAGCGTTTCCTCCCAGCCCTGCTGTGTTTCGTCGCAGCCAGGAACTTCTCAATCGATTCTGGAAGCGGGTGGAGCTCGTTCAAAACTCCGGCACCGACATGGACGAGTTTGATCCGCTGGAGGTGTCCGGCATCGCAGGCACGACCATGCAAGACGCGCTGGGCTTCGATCTCGCCCGCTGGTTGGTGCGCAGGATGCCCGGCAAGGTCGATATCGCATGGGAGGATCTCGAGGACGAACGCGCCCTGGGGGCAGTGTGGCCCCGGCTCATGCCCTTGCTCGAGGAAGACACTCTGGCCGAAGCCAACATCCCATGGCAAAAGTGGCTCGAAGCAGCCCAAGGTAATAGACGCCGGAGTCCATCATGGATGTTGGAACGGTTCGCAGAGCTTGCAATCCCGGAAGCGGAGAAGGGCCGGCTCTACGATTCTCTTCGCATTCCCCTGCGCTGGCATCTGCAGAACTCGCGTATTTCACGCACCCGCAATTCACGTCCCGTCGATCGCGTGTTTTATCACGACGCTCCGCTGATAACGCGTTCCGACACATCTTTGCAGCGAGAACTAGCGCGACGGCCACCGGAATTCAAGATGCTTTCACGCACAGCCGGCGAATCGATCATGGACCTGATTCGCGAGGTCATGTTGGTGCGCTACCGCGAACTCTACGGAACGACGCTGGGCGATGCGCGATCCGTCGTGCGCGCCGACGTCGGCCGGGGCGTTTCCATTTACTTGTTCCCATCAATTACATCGAGGCTATCGGCCTGTTCGAATGGATTGAGGTCGGATTCAATACGTTCTACACGTTTCGCGGCGGGGAGGTGGCGTGGACCTTTGCGCAAGTATTGCGCTGCCTCTCTCATCTGACTGGCGCAACCTGCATCTCGATGTATCCCTATCAACTGGGACATCACAATGAAGAAGCAATCGAGTCGGGAGCCTTTTGGTTTTATCGCAAGCTGGGATTTCGTCCAGGTCGGCCGGATCTGTTGCGACTCGTGGAGCGCGAAGAGCAACGCATCGCGCGTGATCCAAAGCACCGAACCTCGGCGCGTACCCTGCGGCGCCTGGCGGAAGGACACGCTTTTTACGAACTGTCCGGCAGTGAAACTGGAGCTTGGGATCGATTTTCAACTCGTAATCTGGGCCTTCAGGTCAACCGTCGCATGGCCCGCTCTGGGAAGAATCTAGACGAATTCAAGAATCGTTCCACCATGCGCTTGAAACGCATTCTTGATAAATCCTATTCTGGACATACGAGTCCGGTACACGGGACGGCGTTTCAAAACTTCGCCATGCTCGCGACTCTGCTTCCCGATCTTGCTTCCTGGAGCACTGCTGAGAAGAAGAGTTTTGCAGAAATCATCTGCGCGAAATCAAGCGCAGACGAGATGGGCTACCTCCACCTGCTGCAGACCCATGACAAGCTTCGCGATTCCCTGCTGAAGTTTGGATCGCAAATCTAAATCAACCAAGAGTAACCACTGAACTTCACTTTCGCGGATCGGGGCAAACGAACTCGCCTTCGAGGGCGCTGAATGTGACCTCTCTCGTTTCATGGCTGCGCGTTGGCTGTTGCTGCAGACGAAGCTTCGCGTCGCTGTGTTCTGTAATCTGTGCGGTGAAAGCGAGTTGATGGTCCTCTACCACCTGCAGGCTCCCAGGCGAACTTTCGTCCGCCGTCCAGGTCGCCACGCGATAGGTTTTAGGCGCCATCACGTTCACCGATGTTTCTGAAATCAGAGTCTGCCGTCTGGCTGGCATGCAGATTTCTCACATCTGAGCTAACCAGCGTCGCCTGCACGATGTATCATAGTGCCCCTTTTTCAAAAAAGTGTCATTGGCTGGTCCCAAGGAGCGCTGCCCACGACATAAAATGGGTAGCACGTACTGCCCGCCTTGTCTCAGTTTTCAATTTCCAGAGACGAATGGCTTTCCTGACCTTCTGCGAATCAAACAGTAGGGCCAACCGGACGATGGCGTAACTGTCAGTACTTAGAGGGTGACCTGAACCGTGCTCGCAGACCGATGCAGGGGGGAGATGGGCCAGACACCTGCACCCGTGGTCTTTGGAGGATGCAAATCGTCCCTCGCGAGTCCGGAAGTGTAAGCCTGGTTCTCGAGCTTACGATCTCGCTCCAAAAAAGCTTTCCTTTTAGCTAAGTTATTGAAAACTGGCTGTAGACCTCCGGGAGCCCAGAGAAGCATCGGCATAC
>QIAI01000394.1 GCA_003224995.1 Acidobacteriota bacterium | reverse complement strand
CGCTACACCTTCGACGCCTTTGTCATCGGCAGCGGGAACCAGTTCGCTCACGCAGCCTGCCAGGCCGTCGCGGAACGCCCATCCAAAGCCTACAATCCGCTCTTTCTCTATGGCGGCGTCGGCATGGGCAAAACCCATCTCATGCAGGCCATCGGCCACGAAGTCAAGAAGCGCCTTCCGCAAGCGGCCATCTGCTATGTCTCCAGCGAGAAGTTCACCAATGAGATGATCAACTCGCTGCGCTATGACAAGATGACCAGCTTTCGCGACAAGTTCCGCAATGTCGACGTCCTTCTGGTCGACGATATCCAATTCCTCGCACAAAAGGAGCGCACCCAGGAAGAGTTCTTCCACACCTTCAACGCACTGCACGAGTCGATGAAGCAGATTGTCATTGCCAGTGATCGTCCTCCAAAGGAACTGGCCGAAGTGGAAGACCGCCTGCGCAGCCGCTTCGAATGGGGTCTGATCGCCGACATTCAGCCGCCTGATCTCGAGACCAAAGTCGCGATCCTGCAGAAGAAAGCCGAGCAGGAGAAAGTCACGCTGCCCACCGACGTTGCACTCTACGTCGCGTCCAACATTCGCTCGAACGTCCGCGAGTTGGAAGGAGCCCTGATTCGCCTGGTCGCCCATTCTTCCCTCATCGGCGCCGAGATCACTCTCCCCTACGCCCAGCAGGTGCTTAAGAATTTCATCGATTCGCAGGCTCGCAAGGTCACCATCGAATCCATTCAGAAAGCCACCGCCGAGCAATTCGGACTGCGCCTCGTGGAAATCAAGGCGAAGAACAATTCCCGGGCCATCGTCTACCCGCGCCAGATCGCCATGTATCTCGCCAAGCATCTGACGGAAGCCTCGCTGCCCGAGATCGGCCGGCAGTTCGGCGGCAAGCACCACACCACCGTCCTGCACTCCGTCGATAAGATCGACGAGGCTCGCAAGAACGATAAGGATTTGAACAGGCTCATCAATAAATTGACCGAGCAGTTGGGCGGTTAATGCGCGGCCTCTGCGCAGTTTTCCTCGAAAACGGAGAGTCTTCCTTTCAGTCCTCTGTGGAGCGGGTGTGGAAGCTGTGTAAGAAGTGGTTCGCAGCGGAGAGTACGGTCTGAATCTCCTACCGCCTCCGCCGCCCGCAGGACCTATTTTGGACATGAACAGTACGGCGGCAAACGGGTGCGGACAGGAGAGTTGGCCCGGTTTTCCACTTTTCCGAAGCCCCTACTGTTACTGCTGGTTTTATAGGTTTTTAATTTGATATAAGGAAGTAACAGAAGTAGCGCCGTACGGGAGATTCGGCTATGCCGGTTGAAGTGGCCACTGCGACTGGAACTGGAATTATGGAGATCACGGTCAGCAAGTTTGAACTTCTGCGCGAGCTGACGGCCACGCAAGGAGTTGTCGAACGCAAGACTACGATCCCCATCCTCTCCAACTATCTCTTCGAAGCTTCAGGGGACAAGCTCTCCCTGACCGCTACCGATCTCGACCTGAGCCTGCGCACCGCGTGCAACGCCAAAGTTAAGAAAGAAGGCTCCTGTACCATCCCCGCGCGCAAGCTCTACGACTACGTAAAGCTTCTTCCCGACGCCGAGATCACCATCAAGCTGTTGGAGAATCACTGGGTCAGCATCCGCTGCGGACGCTCCAATACCAAGATGGTTGGGATGGCGAAGTCGAATTTCCCCAGCCTGCCCGTATTCCCCACCGCTGGCGTAGTCAAGATTCCCGCCCAGGTTCTGCGCGCCATGATCGCCAAAACCGGCTTCGCCATCGCCAATGAAGAATCGCGTTACACCCTGAATGGCGCCTTGATGGTGCTCAAGCCCGAGTCCATCACCATGGTCGCCACCGACGGCCACCGCCTCGCCCACATCGAGCGCGGCGGCGAAAAATTCGAAGGCGTCTCCGGCGAGATGAAAACACTCATCCCGAAGAAATGCATGGACGAGCTGAAGTCGCTGGTCGATTCCACCGACACCGAAACCATCGATTTTGCCAAAGACGAATCCACCCTCTTCTTCCGCATCGGTCCGCGCCTGCTGACCTCGCGCCAACTCACCGGCCAGTTCCCCAACTTTGAAGCCGTTCTGCCAAAAGACAACACCAAGCACGTTCAATTAAACGGCGACGACTTCAGCCAGGCCATCCAGCGCGTAGCCCAATTCTCCGACGAGCGTTCCCGGGCCGTCCGCTTACGCCTGGAGAAAGGCGAACTGAAGCTCTCCGCCTCCTCCACCGAAACCGGCGAATCCGAAGATTCCATCGAAACGCCCTACCAGGGCGACGGCCTCACCATAGGCTTCAACGCGACCTACATTTTGGACTTCCTGAAAGCGGTAGGCTCCGGAGACGACAAGTACCGCTACATCGTAATGCCCATGCGGATTTGAGACCGGGTCCGATAACGGATCTAAAAGCGGCTCTAAGATGCGTTTCCGAGAGTAGCTTCGCTCCTTGACTATCTTCAGCTTCACGCCTCGGTTGTTTCACCCATTAATTGTCATCCTGAGCAAAGGACCCGCTTTCCCCGCGCCGAACAGATAGGCAACTCTCAATTACTCGCGCATCAGCTTCACTCCTGGTTTGTCATCCTGAGCAAAGCGAAGGACCTGCTTTTCCGCTGTGCTTCTCTGCATCAAGTCGATTCCGCCAATCTCCTCCATGCGGTCCGAGCAGGCAATTCGTCCCGTAAGGATTGCGTCTCCGTGATCTCACCCCTCCTTGACGCCTCCGCCTTCGCGCATTACAGTGTCGGCCACCTCAATTTAGGAGGCCAACATGCTGAGCGGCTTCAAAAAATTCATCCTGCGTGGAAACGTTGTCGACATGGCAGTCGGCGTGGTCATTGGCGCCGCCTTCGCCACCGTGGTCGGGGCCTTCACCAAAGACTTCCTCACGCCCCTGATCGGCGCCATCGTCGGCAAGACGGGAGACTTCGCCACCTTCAGCCCCCAGATACGCAACCAGGTGTTCAACATCGGCGATCTCATCAACCAAATCATCTCCTTCCTGCTCGTCGCTGCCGCCGTATATTTCTTCGTGGTACTGCCGGTCAACGCACTCATGACCCGCATGCGTAAGGACGAGCCCGTTGCTCCTCCCACGACAAAAAAGTGTCCCGAATGCCTGAGCGACATCCCCATTGAAGCCCGGCGCTGCGCCCATTGTGGCCAGCCGGTCGCAGTAAGCGTGGCGGCTTAGTCCGCTGGTCTTCTCGCGCATGGAGCGCCGGCGGCCTGCCTATCGCAACCAGCGAAAATGTTCTTCGCGCACTTCGCGCCAGCATCGCGATCTTCGCGGTTACCTGCTTTTTGCGAGTGAGTCATAAAACAAGCCCCAATGCGGGGAGGAGCGACGGTGGCGCCCGCCCACGCGCATTCCTTGTCTCCTGTACCATAGCCAGAGATGCGCCGTATTTCCGTACTCAGCTGGCTCGCACTTCCTCTCGTCATCCAAACCGCGTACGCACAAACTTCCGAATCCTCCTCTAAAACCAGGAAACCTGAGCAACGCGTAACCCGAGACAAAGGCCCTTCTCCCACCGCCGAAACCGATTACCACAATCCCGAATTCGCCTTCACCTACAAAACCCCCTACGCCTGGGTCGACCGCACCAAACCAATGCAGGACGACTCCGCCGACCCTGCCAAATCGAAGCTTCTGCTCGCCGTCTTCGAACGTCCCCCCGAGGTCACCGGCGACACCGTGAACTCCGCGGTCGTCATCACCGCCGAAAACGCCGCTTCCTACCCTGGCCTGAAAACCGCCGCCGACTACCTCGGCCCGCTTACCGAACTCACCACTTCCAAGGCCTTCAAAGCTGCCGCAGATCCCTACGAATTCCCCGTAGGAACCACGCCTCTGGTTCGCGCCGACTTTGTCAAAGATCTCGGCAAAGTCACCATGCATCAGAGCTCGCTGATTCTGCTTCGCAAAGGCTTCGTGCTCTCCTTCACCTTCATCGCAGGCAGCGAAGATGAGCTCGACGAGTTGATTGAAAAGCTGTCCTTTGCCGGGGCGAGGCCCGGACCATCAGCCCTCCACCCCTAAGGGTAAAATCCTACTAAGCAGCCCTTCCTAAACCCCTCGGTCCCCAAGGTTTACCGACCCGGTTCGGCGCTCGAAAAAGGCTTGTTTCTATGCTAGAATGTACCTAGCTTGGGAAGCCCCTAAGTCCAATAAATATCAATAATTTGAGTCATCCCGGGGCGCCCGAAAAAGTACCACCAGCCAGGGCCTGGGACCAAGCCTATTTCCACGGAGCTGAATGGCCACAAAAGACACTCTCAACCCTGCCGCGATCGCCGACGCGAAAGCGAAAAACGAGAAAATTCCTGCCCAGAACGGCAACGGAGATTACACCGCCGATTCCATCAAAGTTCTCGGCGGTATGGAAGCCGTCCGTAAACGTCCCGCCATGTACATCGGCTCGACCGGTGAGATGGGATTGCATCATCTCGTCTACGAAGTCGTCGACAATTCGGTGGACGAAGCCCTCGCCGGCCACGCCGACAAAATCGAAGTCACCATTCACATCGACAACTCCATTACTGTCATCGACAACGGCCGCGGCATTCCCGTCGACAACATGGACATCGATGGCGAGAAAGTTCCTGCGGCCCAGGTCGTGATGACCAAGCTCCACGCCGGCGGAAAATTCGATTCCTCTTCCTACAAAGTTTCCGGCGGCCTGCACGGCGTCGGTGTCTCCTGCGTGAACGCGCTCAGCGAAGAACTCGACCTCGAAATCTGGCGCGACGGCTTCACTTGGGAGCAGACCTACTCCAAGGGCGAGCCCACCAGCAAATTGAAGAAGGCTGGCGCGGCCAAAGTGAAGACCGGCACCAAGGTTCGATTCCTTCCCGACAAGAGCATCTTCACCGCCACCGAGTACAACTACGACACGCTGGCCCAGCGTCTGCGCGAGCTCGCCTTCCTGAACAAGGGCTTGGTTATCACCCTCACCGACCAGCGCACCACCGATCCCAAGACGGGCGAACCCAAGCAGGCGACGTTTAAGTACAACGGTGGCATTGCCGAATTTATTAAGCACCTGAATCGTGGCAAGCAGGTCTTGCACGAAAAGCCGATCTATTTTGAATTCCCCGACGCCGACAAAGCCGATGTCGATGTGCAGGTCGTCGCCGACGCGGCCAAAATGGCACAGAGCAGCGTTAAGGACATCAAGATCGAGATCGGTTTGCAGTACAACGACGCCTACTCCGAGAGCGTCTTCAGCTTCGCCAACAACATCAATACCGTCGACGGCGGCACCCATCTCTCCGGCTTCCGCACCGCGCTCACCCGCACCATCAACTACGCCGGCCAGCAGATGGGCCTATTCAAGGACGTGAAGGAGAATCTATCCGGCGACGATGTCCGCGAAGGCCTGGTGGCGGTGGTCAGCGTGAAGTTGCCCCAGCCGCAGTTCGAAGGCCAGACCAAGGGCAAGCTGAACTCCGACATTTCCGGCCTGGTGCAGAAAGTAGTCAATGACAAGCTGGGCGCGTTCTTCGAGCAGAACACGACAGTCGCCCGCAAGATCATCAACAAGGCCATCGATGCTGCCCGCGCCCGTGAAGCCGCTCGCAAGGCCCGCGACCTCACTCGCCGTAAAGGCGCGCTCGACGGTGGTGGCCTGCCCGGCAAGCTCGCCGACTGCTCCGAGCGTCAGCCTGAACGCTGCGAACTCTTCCTGGTCGAGGGCGAGTCCGCCGGCGGCACCGCCAAGCAGGGACGCGATCGCCGCTTCCAGGCAATCCTTCCGCTGAAGGGAAAAATCCTCAACGTCGAGAAAGCGCGCTACGACAAGATGCTGGCCCACGAAGAAATCCGCGCCATGATCACCGCGCTCGGCACCGGCATCGCCAAGGATGACTTCGATCCCACCAAAGTCCGCTACGGCAAGATCATCCTCATGACCGACGCCGACGTCGACGGCAGCCACATCCGCACGCTGCTGCTCACCTTCTTTTTCCGCCACATGCAGGACTTGATCAAGCGCGGCCATATCTTCATCGCGCAGCCGCCACTCTATGGCCTGAAGAAGGGCCGCAGCCTGCAATACGTGAAAGACGACGACGCGCTCGACAAGATCCTGCTAAAGCGCGCCTCCGACAGCATCATCATCCGCTACGGCCAGGGCGCCGCCAAGCTCGACGGCGGCAGCCTCTCGCGTTTCATGGCGCAGCTCAAGGAATATCTCGGGTACTTCGACAAAGTCGACAAGCGCCTGCGCGATGAGCAAGTCACCGAACTCATCCCCAAACTTGACTTGGCCAAGCGCGTCGACTTCGAAGGCGACAAGAATGCACCGCCCAAAAAAGTCGAGAAGCTCGAACGGGAACTCAAGCGGCTTCAGAAAGAACGTGGCTTCAAGGAAGTGGGCAGCCGCTTCGATGAAGAGCACAATCTCTGGGAAGTCCGCTTCGTCAGCAATCAGGGCACCGAGCGCCTGATCAACTGGGAACTGGTTTCTACGCCCGAGTACCGCCAGTTACTGGCGAAATTCAAGCAGATCGAACCCTACATGGAACCGCCCTTTATGGTGGAAACCATCGTGAAGGAATCGGCCAGCGCCGACGGCAACGAAGAAGCAGCGGAGGACGAAGGCGACAGCGTGGAAGAGAAAGCTGCCAAGGCAGCCGAGAAGGCAGAAAAGGCCGAGAAGAAGACTGCCACCAAAACGACCAGCAAGCGCAAATCTGAGCCCGAAGTGGTGGAGAAGGCCAACCTGCGCGAGCTGTTCAAATACGTGCAGGAAGCCGGCGGCCGCGGCTATGAAAAGACGCGCTACAAAGGTCTGGGCGAAATGACCGCCGAGCAGCTCTGGCAGACCACGATGGATCCCGAGCGCCGCACGCTGCTTTCGGTCAAGCTCGAAGACATCGCCGAAACCGAAACCATCTTCACCACGCTTATGGGCGAAGACGTCGAAGCTCGCCGCAAGTTCATCGAAGATAACGCGCTCGACGTAAAGAACCTGGACATCTAAACTGCTCGCTGAGCTGACGTAGGGGCAGACGCCCCGTCTGCCCGGCCAAGCGAAGCTCGGCTCGCTTTTTCCGTGCTGATTTCGAATCGCCTGGTGCCTGGTGCCCCAGGTTCGCGTCCGCACTTAGGACGCTAACCTGGGCATACTACGTTCGCAGCCAAAAATCGTGCCATGCTCCGCCTCGCCCTCGCCACCTCCTCGAAATATCCCAACCTCACTGAAGACGACCGCCTGCTGCTCGTCCCACTCGCGCGTCACGGCATCCAGGCACAGCCGGCCATTTGGAACGATGCCGCGTTCGACTGGTCCACCTGCGCCGCCGTCGTCCTTCGCTCTTGTTGGGACTACCA
>QIAI01000701.1 GCA_003224995.1 Acidobacteriota bacterium | reverse complement strand
ACAATCGGCGCGACCCAGAAGACAAATCCGTCGGCCTGCGACGGCATGATATCCTCTTTGATCAGCAGCTTGATGGCATCTGCGATCGGTTGTAGAAGGCCGTGTGGTCCTACGCGCATTGGGCCTAGCCGAACTTGCATGTGGGCGAGAATTTTCCGCTCCAGCCAGTTCATCGCAATCACCGCGACCGACAATCCTAAAAAAATAAGCAGAATATAAACGGACGCCCAGAACATGTTGCCGGCCTGGCCAGGCGTTGTACTGCTGCCGAGGTAAGATTTGATGTACTCGAGCATCAGCGATCTACCTCGCCCAGCACGATGTCCAGTGTTCCGATGACCGCAATAACATCTGCCACCAGTTGATCGCGCACCATCAGATCCAACGCCTGCAGGTTGACGAATGAAGGAGGCCGCACCCGTACCCGGTAGGGCTGCGTCGATCCATCGCTCACGATGAAATATCCCAGCTCACCTTTTGGAGCTTCGATCGAGTGATAAATCTCGCCCACGGGCGGCTTTATCACCTTAGGAACTTTGGCCATGATGGGCCCTTCGGGAATTCGATCGATGGCCTGAGCAATAATCCGCAGCGACTGCCGCATTTCCTCCATGCGAACGATGTACCGGTCATATGTGTCGCCGCTTTGTCCAGTTGGGATTTCGAAATCGAAATCAGCGTAAGCAGCATAGGGTTGCGCTTTGCGTATATCCCACTTCACACCGCTGGCACGCAGCACGGGCCCCGTGACTCCCAACGCTATGCAATCCTTTGCCGAGATCGTACCTACACCTTTGGTTCGTTCCACCCAGATGCGATTAGTGGTGAGCAGTTCTTCGTACTCGCCAATTTTAGGAGTGACGAAGTCGAGGAACTTCTTTACTTCGCGTTCGAATCCTTCATAGGTTTCGTAGAGACAGCCGCCGATGCGGAATGCGTGCGTGGTAAGGCGCGCTCCGCAATATTTCTCGAAGATCTTGAGGATCTCTTCCCGGTCGCGGAAGGTGTAAAAAAGCGGAGTGATGGCGCCGATATCGAGTGCATGTGTCCCCAGCCAGAGCATGTGACTCGCCAGCCGGTTCAGTTCGGCCAGGACGACGCGTATATATTTCGCGCGCAGCGGAGCTTCAACGTTTAGTAGCTTCTCGACTGACTCGCAATATCCCAGACCGTTCGAGACGGCGGCGACGTAATCCATGCGATCCACGTAGGGATTGAACATGGCGTAAGTACGATGTTCTGCGATCTTCTCCACCCCGCGATGGAGATAGCCGATCACGCACTCCGTGCCCAGCACTTTTTCGCCGTCCAGCTTCAAAATGACGCGCAGCACCCCGTGCGTCGCCGGATGCTGCGGGCCCATATTAATTCTCATGCTCTTGCAGTTCCAGGTGGAAGGTGGGATCGGTCATTGCCCGCTCTCGATCCCCAGGTTGATCTTTACCCACTCCTGATCCTGTTCGATGATTCCGTAATCCTTGCGCAGTGGGTGGCCCTTCCAGCCGTCGGGCAGAAGGATGCGCTTCAGGTTGGGATGTCCGTCGAAGCGAATGCCAAACATGTCGTAGACTTCACGCTCCAGCCAATTGGCGGCCGGCCACGCCGGGACCGCACTAGGCGCACTCTCGCCGTCGGCGATCGTGGTCTTGACTCGAATGCGCTCATTACGCTGGAACGAATAAAGAATCCAGATCACGTCAAATTGCTTCTCGCGTTGCGGATAGTGCACCGCCGTTACGTCCACGCAGTAATCGAATTGCTCCTGGTCGCGAAGAACTTGCAGCAGCTCGCTCACGATTGAGGTTTCGACGATGATGTAGTTCTGGCCCAGGTATGTATTGGCTTCGCGTATCCCTGAGCCGTAATGCGCTTTGAGCTTCGCGACCATGGGTGAATCCCAAGCAAGGGGAGCGGGACCCGCTGGTTTGGCAGGCGCAGCGCCTTCAGGTTTGTGGACAGGTGTGGACTGTACTGTGCCGGGTATGGGTTCGCCCGCCGCTGGTTTCGGCTGGCCAGTCGGCGGCGGTGTAGGCGACTTGGTTTCCTCGGACATGGCTACGAAACTGAATGCACCGGCGCCGCGAACTCTCTGAAAAAAGGAACGTTAACTTTTAACAGCTTGTAATTATTGTGTCAACGGGAATGGTCTCGGGAGTCACCGTCGCGGGAGCTGAAAACGTTCCACCAGATCGCGAATGCGTTGCGCATCCCGCTTGCGGTGCCCGTGGCTGGAAATGGGATTGCTCCCTCCGGAAGAGTCGATACGAATGTCAGACCAGAATACTCCGGTCGAAATCTGCACCGACGCCACCGCCGGGATCGCGATACTCTCTTGTGTGCTGCCAAACAGCCTGGGCTTGATCCGCAACACGTGCTCCGGACTGACGACGATACAGGTAGGAAAGAAAAAATTCCCGCGCGTCAAACGGCTGGCTGTGAAACTCTCGGTGTTGGATGTCGGTTGGGCCATGATTCGATCCCGAAATTTGTCTCGCCAATCAGAGTTTCGTAGGCTAAATGCTAAGTGCTAAATGCTAAATGCTAAGTGCTAAATGCTAAATGCTAAGTGCTGGTTTTTACACCCATTCCAAAGCGCCTTTTTTCCAGATCCAGATGTAGCCCACGATCAGAATGACAAGGAAGATCAGCATCTCAATTAACCCAAACATGCCTAGTGCCTTGAACTTCACCGCCCAGGGAAATAGGAAGATCGTCTCCACATCGAACACCACGAACAGGATGGCGACAATATAGTAACGGACGGTATAACGGCCTCGCGAGTAATCGACGGGATCGATGCCGCACTCGTAAGGCATTAACTTTTCTTTGCTTGGGTTCTCCGGGCGTACCAGTTTGG
>QIAI01000702.1 GCA_003224995.1 Acidobacteriota bacterium | reverse complement strand
CGAGGGTGTGCCCAGGGACGCCGAAAAACAGGGGATAAAGGCAATTCTCGGCACGCGCCCTCGACTTGTTCTGGGTGCCTTGGCCGTCGTGGCCCTGTTCGCCGTCAGTTACATACTTATCCGCGACCGCATGGGCGATGCGAACCGGCCTAAGATCAAGTCCCTGGCAGTGCTGCCCCTGAAAAACCTCTCAGGCGATCCGTCCCAGGAGTATTTGGCCGACGGTATGACCGAAGCGCTCATCGGACGCCTCGCTGGCATTCACGATCTGCGCGTCGTCTCCCGCACCTCCGTTATGCGCTTCAAAGACACATCGCTCTCCGTGCCGGAGATTGCCAAAACGCTTCGCGTAGACGCCGTTGTCGAAGGATCGGTCATGCGCGAAGGCACGCGGATTCGCGTACATGCCCAGCTGATTCGTGCTGCCACCGACGAACACTTCTGGTCGGAAACCTACGACCGCGATTTGCAGGACGTCCTCACTCTAGAAAGCGACGTGGCGCAATCGGTCGCTCGAAAAGTCGAGGCCACCGTCACCGGCGAGGAACATGCCAGGCTTAGTGCAGCGCGCTCCGTCTCGCCTGAAGTTTACGAGAACTACTTGAAAGGCCAGTTCACCCTCGCCAAAACCAACAGCAGAGCTGGCGTCGAAGAGAGCATTGGCTATTTCGAGGAAGCCATAAAACAAGACCCCACTTTCGCACTGGCTTACGTCGGCTTGGCAAACGCGCATTCTGACCTCAGCACGGTTTTTATTGGCGCTCCACCCGCCGAGGAGCGTGCAAAGGTCATGAGCGAAGCCCAAAAAGCATTGGAACTGGATCCGGGGCTCGCTGAAGCTTATGCCCTGCTGGCAGACGTGTATCAGGAACTGTGGCGATGGACGGAATCCGAGGCAGAATATCGGCGCGCGCTCCAATTGAACCCGAGCGATGCTAACGCCCACCATGGACTCGCCGTCTGGCTCTTATGTCAAGGCCGTACGGACGAGGCCCTGGCTTGGGCCCAGCGTGGCCGCGAACTCGATCCCATTGCCGTCTCCGGCACCGATATCGCCTGGATTCTCTTCCATGCTCGCCGTTACGACGAGGCCGTCCGCGAGTTGCGCGGTGTGTCAACCAGACCAAGCCATCCCCGCTCTCGAAAAGGTCCTCGTAATTGCCGACCATAGCCCCGGTGTCGTGGGTGTTTTGATCAGCGCCTATGCCCACGCGGGGCGACGCGCTGACGCCCTTCGACTCCTTGCAGAGTTAAAGAAACGCAAGCAGGCAGGATACGTTCCTGCCGCCGCCTTTGTGAACGCCTATTTGGGGCTCGGCGATAAGGAGCAAGCGTTTGTTTGGCTTGAACAGGGTTATCAGGAACACTCCAACATCTTGCAATGGCTCAAAGTCCATCCTTACTTCGATCCCCTCCGTGACGATCCCCGCTTTAAGGACCTGGTCCACCGCGTCGGCCTTGGTTAGGAAGCGGGCGAGTTGTTGCGCTGCTAAGTAAGACGATCGTTGAAGTTACACGATTGCCATCACTTCATAATCCAAACACTTGGAAACTGACCGTCTCGTCTTCTTGTTGGAATTCTATTCCGCTATGAGTTTAACGACCAACTTCCGCTCGCGCGGCCCGTCGAATTCGCAAAAGAAGATTCCTTGCCAGCGCCCCAGCGCAAGGCGTCCGCCTTCCACGAACACGATCTGGCTCCCGCCTACGAGCACCGATTTTATGTGCGAATCCGAGTTCCCCTCGCTGTGCCGGTACGGCCCCGTTTTGGGTATCAGGCGATCCAGCGCGCCTTCAATGTCGCGCGCCACATCCGGATCTGCACATTCGTTGACGGCAATCCCCGCGGTGGTGTGCGGCACGTACAAATAGCAAATGCCTTTGGAGATTTTCGCCGCGGACACCGCCTTCTGCACTTGCGCCGTCACGTCCAGAAGCTGTGTCCGCCGGTCCGTCTTCACTATCAGTGTTTGCATCTTGGTCCTCTGCTGGCAAATTCTAATACCCGCAGGTTCATCCCTGCCCCCTGTTCTTCCATGGTGCGTGTCGTTCTGAGGCCGCGCCTTTCACTGCCAAAGCTTACCTGCCATTCCTATCGAGGACTGGCACAGGCAGGATTCTCGACAGAACATGGACTCAGGGACAGGGTGTGAAGACGGAGGGAAAAACGAATCGGTTCTTTGAGCTAGAGGTCTACGTGAGCTAGAGGTCTATGGCAGTTGCACAACGAAGTGATTGCCCACTTTCTCCCCGCTACACAGCTTTTGCAATTCGCCGAGCGCGCTCGCGCCCCAGCGCGCCAAAAACGGCAGCAGGCAGAGTTCCCTCTCCTGCAGCCCTTTGTGTGGATTCAAGAGC
>QIAI01000072.1 GCA_003224995.1 Acidobacteriota bacterium | reverse complement strand
ATGGCTACGACGGTCGCTGGGCCGAGCGCAAGGTGATTGAGTTCCTGCAGCAGTTCTGATCGCGCTGGACAGCTTTCAGAGAGAAGAGCTCTTGACGTTCTTAGGAGCCGACATGAGGCGGTCCTGCTTCTCCGCCAGCAGGCGATTGATCTCCTGCATCAGCGCAAGGAGTTTCTGGCTATCCTGTTCCTTGGCGGCCTGCTCGCACAGTTCCAGCCAGCGTTCTTTTGTGGGACTTTGCATAGGAAAATAAAATGCGAACGATACCATAGCATCAAACCCGGCGCGGACAAGCGCCAACATACGCCATGTTGCGCCGCTTAAACTGCCACCGCGACCCAGGCGAAAGACCAAAGTCCTGAAATCCGGAGACCGCAGGCCTGGCGCCTGATCATGCAAACAACCTCCCTGCCACCTATCAGATACAATCGAGCGGGATGCGGCTGCGATTGAAATGTGGTTGGATTCTCGCCGCGATCATTCTGCTGGCGGCCTTCGCCAGCGCGGAGCCGGTCGCCTCGCTCAAGCCCAGCGATTGTGTGAACGACTTCGCCGGCGTACTCAGCCCGGCCGTTATCACCCAGCTCAAAGAAATGTGTCGCCAGGTCCTCGACAAGGCGCAAGCCTCGCTGGTTGTCGTGACCATCAAATCCACCGACGGAGAAGAAATCTTCCCGTACTCGGTCGATCTGTATCAGAAGTGGGGAATCGGACAGAAGGGCAAGGATCGTGGTGTGCTGATTCTTCTGGCCGTGCAGGATCGCAAGTACTACATCAATGTCGGCTACGGTCTGGAAGGCATTCTTCCCGACGGCAAGGTGGGTGGCTTCGGGCGCGAAGCGGTTCCTTACCTGAAACGTAATGACTACGACGGCGCGGTCAGTCTGCTGACCTCGCGCGTCGCGGATGTAATCGCCAAGGATGCAGGCGTCGATCTCACCACTTCCCAGCCGCGTAGAATTGAGCCGCTGGCCGGCCCCTCACCCCATGACAGGGAACTTTCTCCCGCCACCATCGTAGGATTAATTGTCCTCGTCATCCTGGTCCTGGCCGTACCGCCGCTGCGCCGCTTGCTGTTCTGGATGTTTTTGTTCGGAGGCGGCGGAGGCCGCGGAGGATACAGCGGCGGTGGATGGGGCGGCGGAGGGGGCTTCGGAGGTGGCGGCGGTGGGTTCGGCGGTTTCGGCGGAGGCAGCACGGGCGGTGGCGGCGCCGGCGGCAGTTGGTAGTCGCCAGAATTGAGAGATCTCTATGGCTCTTCAAACTTCAGTTCCGGAAAAGCAGATCAGCGAATTTGTCAGCCGGTTGCAAAAGGCGGGCGGCGCGAATCTCGAAAGCGTCATCCTGTATGGCTCCGCCGTCGCAGGCGATTACGAAGCCGACTATTCCAACGTGAATCTGCTGGCAATCGTGAAAGACACGTCGCTGCCGAAATTGCTCGCGCTCGCACCCGCCATCTCCGACTGGACCGAGCAAAAGCATCCTGCCCCCCTGCTGATCACGCGCAGCGAACTAGAGCGCTCCGCCGACGTCTTTTCCATTGAACTGATGGACATGCAGCGCCAGCATCGGGTGTTGTTCGGAGCGGATGTCCTGACATCGCTGACCATTCCCACCCACCTGCATCGCGCCCAGCTTGAATATGAGCTGCGCGAAAAACTGATCTTGCTTCGCCAGCGCCTGCTGCTGGATGCCAACGATGACCAACGAACCTGGCATCTGCTGCTGCGTTCGCTGTCGGCATTCGCCACCCTCTTCCGGCATGCCCTGGTGGTGCAGGGACAGCCCATACCGGCCAGCAAGCGGGAGTCGGTCAAGGCATTAGCCGACAGCCTTGGCTTCGACGCCGCGCCCTTTGAAAAGCTGCTCGACATTCGCGAGCACCGGGCGGATATCAAACAATTTCAGGTGCGAGACCTCGCTGCACAATACCTGGCCGCGGTCGAGCAAGTGACCGCCGCTGTCGATAGAATGTTGGATTCCCCGAGACGTTAGGCGACGTCGCGGACTTCCGCGGTAAGGAGAGTGTCATGGGTAAAGGTCTGATCGCAGTCATCGTGCTGGCCCTGATCGCGCTGGTGGTCTTCGGACAGTACATCGGAGTCCGCAACACACTCGTCACCAAAAATGAGAGTGTCAAATCGGCGTGGTCGGAAGTAGACGTGCAAATGCAACGTCGGGCAGACCTCATCCCGAACCTGGTGGAAACGGTCAAAGCGTACGCCAAGCAAGAGCAAACCGTGTTCGGCGACATTGCGAAAGCGCGTTCGGCGTTGCTCTCCGCCGGATCTCCCTCGGAAAAGATTGCGGCGAACAATCAATTGGATGGCGCGCTTGGCCGCCTGCTTGTAATCGCGGAACGCTATCCGCAATTGAAGTCGAACGAAAATTTCATGCGCCTGCAGGATGAACTCGCCGGCACCGAAAACCGCATCTCCGTTGCGCGTAAGCGCTACAACGACACCCTGCAGGACTACAACACCTACGTCCAGCAGTTCCCGGCGAGCTTGTTTGCGGGTGCGGCAGGCTTCAAACCCAACGATGCCTACTTCAAGGCGGCGGAAGGTTCCAGAGAAGTTCCAAAAGTAAACTTCGGCACGCCGGGACAACAGCCGGCTCCGCAACCCGCGCCGGCGAAGTAGTGAACAGGAGAGACTCGAGAGCCTTGGAGTTGCTAAGACTCTGGATGCTTAGAGGCTGCCCCTATGCTAGTCGACACGTCCGTTGAACTCGGCCGCGACGACGAGACTCTGGACTTTCCGTGGGAGGCGCCCGAACAAGGTCTCCGCTATCTCGATTTGCGTAGGAACCCAGACTTGCTGGAGCAGATCGAGGAAACCACGGGCAACCCCGCTCTACGCGAGTTTCTGATCGCGGTGAATGCTCCGGCTTCGATCCTTGCTAGCGCAAAGTGCGACGCCTGGGCCAGCGATGAAATTCATCCTGAGGAAGAAATCTTCGGACTTCCGAAAAAGTTCGGCTCTTACGTAGACTTCGTCTTCGCCAACTCGGTTTCGCGCTTCTCTTTTGAAAGTCACGAAGCGTTGCTGAAAAAATTCGCCGCCCTCCTGCAGCGTGTGCCCGATATTCCAGCGTCCGCCGAATTCCTTCTGGGCCGCTGCCGCTATCACGAAGATGGTGATATTCGTGAAGGTTTCTACGTGACCTTTTATCTGTTCGGTTATGGCGATGACGAAACTAAGGCTCGCCGGCAATGGGAAATCGCGCTCAGATTCGTGAGCAACGCGGTCACCCAGTTATCATTCAATCACTCCCCTGTGTAATAGTTTTGTATTTTCTGCAGCCCCTCACATACTTTCGCGCCGGCGATCCCTACGCTTGACGTGAAAGCGAGCGAACCCGCATGCAGCATCATCCCAAAGGTACGAGCGCCCGCGTACTGCTCACCTCCGTGTTCGGCCCTTATGCGCAGGACGATCAATTCGGCAGCCGCTCCATCAATCCCATGGAGCTTTACCACAACCAGGTCACGCGTGCCCAGGGCGCATTCTCCTTACGAATGTTCCATCGTTCCTGGGGCATCATGATGATCCAGGCCAACATTGCCGCGCCCTGCACTGTGCTCGACTTCCCCAGCCGCGAGGCATTCGCGCGCGAGGTGACTGCGAACCAATATGACGTGGTGGGCATTTCATCGATCATTGTCAATGTCGGCAAGGTGCGCGAGATGTGCCGCATGGTGCGCCAGCTTTCCCCTGAGTCGAAGATCGTCGTCGGAGGCCATGTCAGCGCCACTCCCGGCATCGAAACCATGGTGGATGCCGACCACATCGTGCGCGGCGAAGGTATCCGCTGGATGCGGGAGTTTCTCGGCGAGAACTCCGAAGCTCCCATTCACCATCCGGAAATCGTTTCCGGCATCCACACCCGGATCCTCGGAGTGCGCCTGCCCGATCGCAAAGGTGCCACCGCCGCGACCATCATTCCTTCCGTCGGCTGCCCCATGGGATGTAACTTCTGCACGACCTCGTCTTTCTTCGGCGGCAAAGGCAAGTTCGTAAATTTCTTCGAGACCGGAGACGAGCTCTTTGACGTGATGAATCGCATGGAATCGTCTTTGAAAGTTCAAACGTTTTTCATGATGGACGAGAACTTCCTGTTGCACCGCGAGCGCGCTCTCCAACTGCTCCATCGCATGAAAAAAGCTGGGAAGAGTTGGGGGCTCGCGGTATTCGCGTCTGCCAATGCGATCCGCAAGTATTCGCTCCAGGAACTCGTGGAACTTGGCGTCTCCTGGTTATGGATGGGGCTGGAGTCACCGCGGTCGGATTACGCCAAGCTGCAAGGCGCGGACACTCGCCAACTCACGCATGATCTGCGGCAACATGGCATTCGCGTGCAAGGCTCCACCATCATCGGACTCGAGCACCATACCCGCGAAAACATTGCCCAGGAAATCAACTACGCCGTGGACCATCGCACGGATTTCCACCAGTTCATGCTCTACACGCCCGTCCCCGGTACCCCGCTTCACCAGCAGATGTCGGAGCAGGGCCGCATGCTGGACAACGTCCTGGCCGACATCCACGGGCAGCATAAGTTCAACTTCCAGCACGCCGCCATCTCGCGCGATGACTCCAAGCGCTTTCTGGATTGGGCGTTTCAGCGCGACTTCGAGCAAAATGGTCCTAGTCTTTATCGCATGTGCCAGACCATGCTACAGGGCTGGCGTTCTCACAAGAACGATTCCGACCCGCGCGTGCGAGAGCGCTTCGCGCGTGAGTCTGCGAAGCTTCGCAGCGCCTACGCCGCCGCACTCTGGGCGATGGAAAAACAGTTCCAACGTGTAAACCGTGCGGTGAGTGAGGAAATTCGCGGGCTGCGCTGTGAAATCGAAGAAGAATTCGGAGTGGTGGCGAAGGTCGCGTCTCGCGTAGGCGGCCCTGCTTTGTTATGGAGCGCCCGGCGCGAAGAAAAGCGCCTCGCGGCGGGTCGCACTTACGAGCCCCCTACATTTCTCGAGCGCACCAACTGGGCTGGTGCGGAAGCGTTCTGATTGCGGGCTACACCGCGTGCATCGGTTCCGGCAACTTCTGTGACGCTTGGCGACTGCGCCGCTTCACCTTGGTTCGCAGCAGTGAGAGCGCGAGCATCATCAGGAAAATTGTGACCAGCCCAAAGGTCGCTCCTGCGATGCTTTTTGCATGTTTTGTCAGGATGGAAAATCGTCCATACACAAATTCGATGTGCACCCAGTACACCAGCAGGGAAGTTTGCCCCATCTGAATCAGGGGGCTGAATCCCCATTGCGCCGGGCCCCACCGGCACCATGCATAGCTGGCGCTCAGGATCATCAGCAGCATGCCGACCCGCATCCAGAGAAAGTTGGGACTGGTGTGCCAGAAGTCGTAACTGGCGTACAACTGCCAGCCTCGATGATCAAGCCCGCGCGTGGTCGCGATCACGATCGCGCCCGCAATCCCGGCCCACACGAATACCCGCGATTCATGTAGTCGTGTCCATTCGGTTCGCAACAGAAATCCCGCTGCCAGACCTGCGAATGCGAAAGCGGCCCAGGGAAAAATAGGGAAGAGCCAGGGCTGCGGTTCGCCCAAATTGTGTACCCCATTGAGGTAGGACTCGATCGGCCAAGGCAGCCACCCGGGACGCCATCTGGTCCACAGGGGAGGCGTGAGCAAAGAGATCGCCAGCGCTGTCGCCGCAGAACCAAGGATAAGGCGAACGCGAGGCGACTGGTTGGTCGAGACGCTCAACACCAGCCAGCACAGCACGCCCATCAACATCATCGAAACTCCAATCGTGTTGAGGATATCCACGCGCAGCAAGTCGCTCCACGGCGCCCATCCCCAGGCGATCAGGTATTCCTGCAAACGAAACAGCAATCCGAAAGCGAAGATCTCGGCCCCCCGTCGCACCGTGAGCCGCATAATCTGCAAGGGAGAGTTTTCGTTCCGCACGAGTTTATCGATCACGAAGGCGAACGAGATGCCGGCCAGAAAGAGAAAAAGCGGAGCGGGAAATGTGCCGGCCAACTGCGAATACATGAAGAACGTTGTCTTTCGGGCCTCGGGAGAAAGCCAGGCATCATAGCAATGCGTCTGAAACATCAGGAGGCAGGCCAGACCGCGCATCCAGTCAATGTAGGCCAGTCGGGATGGAGTGGCGGACCGCGGAGAAGTGGAGGGGCTCTCCTTCAAGATCGTTTGTCCAGGATGCGTCGCAAGCTCTGAATCAACGCAGGGGCCTCGTTGCGCAAGTGAGACAAACTGTAGCGGACGATCCGGTCCAAAGCGGCTCTGCCAGTTGCCGTCACCTGCAGCAAGACCACACGCTTGTCCTCGGGGGATCTCTGCCTGGTCAGCAACTTCTGCTTTTGCAGACGGTCCGCTAATTCCACCACAGTGTGATGTTGCAGCTGAAGCTGTGCGGAGATCTCTTTAATGGTGGGCTGCTTGCTGCTCGGCAAGCCAGAAATGGCCAACAGCAACTCGTATTGTTGCGCCTGCAATCCTTCGGCACGGGCTGCGTCTCGCCGGCGCCGTAAAAAGAGCTCGAGCTGATACCGGAACTCCGCCAGACTTTCATATTCTCTGTGCGAGAACACCGCCGCCTTTCCAATGCGTACGCCGGCCATAACTATCTGGCGATTTCCTTGGTCTTATCGACCGTCTTGTCGACGCCCTTCTTCGTGCCGGCCGTCGTTTTCTCGAAGCCTTTCTTGAAAACCGAGCCAGTTTTCTTCGCGGCATTGGCGGTAGCGTCTCCGGTTTTCACGGCGGCATCCTTGGTGACATCGGCGGTCTCGGTGGCGCCCGACTTGCTGCCTTCGGCGGCAGTCTTTGTTGCCTGATCGATATCTGATTTCACGCCCTGCGACAGAGCGAACGTGTTGAAGGTCAACAGCGCAGACAATATCGCGGTGGACATTCTCATCGGCTCTTCCTCTGAATTCGTGGGGGAATTGGGAAGCAGGATTATCTACCACGGAGAGGCAGAAGGCAACGCATGGGCGCGCTGCTTAGGGATCGCATGTGTTCGCAATCGACAAGTGGAAATTTACCCGAAAGACCGTATGGACCCGTCTGGAACGCAATCGCAAAATTAAATGCGAGTGGCCGTCCATCAGATCGGCATGAATGATCAATCAAATCGGTTGACTTCGGTGGGAGAGATTGATCGTGCTTAAAAGCTTGCTTGCGAACTGGCCTTTAATACGACAGATCAGGAACGGCAGTGACGGCACCGGTGCAGAGGCGATGAGCCAGCGCACCCGCGAATTACGACCCAAGTTTGAAGACGCTCAAGTCGCCCGTTCAATCTGCCCGTACTGCGGCGTGGGTTGCGGGCAACTTGTGTATCACAAGGAAGGGAAGCTGGTCTCGATCGAGGGCGATCCGCAATCGCCGATCTCTCGCGGGCATCTCTGTCCTAAAGGAGCTGACACCTATGAATTGCATACCCATCCTGGGCGTCTGCAAAAGGTGAAATATCGCGCTCCGTATGCACGGGAGTGGCAGGAGCTTGATCTCGAAACCGCGATGGACATGGTGGCCGATCGCGCCTGGGCTACCCGAGAGCGCACTTTCCAGGAGACCCGCGAAGGACAGGTTTTAATGCAGACTACCGCCATGGCGCATCTGGGCGGCGCCACCCTCGACATCGAAGAAAACTACCTCATCAAAAAATTATTCACGGCCGGAATGGGCATGGTATGCATTAGCAACCAGGCTCGCATATGACACAGCTCCACTGTGCCCGGTCTGGGCACATCATTTGGCCGGGGGGGTGCAACCACCGCGCAGCCCGATCTCGCCAATGCTGACGCGATTCTGATTATGGGTTCCTCCATGGCGGAGAACCACCCGGTGGGATTTCAATGGGTGATGGAAGCGCGGGAAAAGGGCGCGAAGCTCATCCACGTTGATCCGCGATTCACTCGCACTTCCGCCATGGCCGATATCTGGCTGCCTCTGCGCGCCGGAACCGACATCATTTTTCTCGGCGCCCTGATTCGCTACGTTTTCGAAAATAATCGCGTCTTTCACGACTACGTCGTTCCTTACACAAATGCTTCCACCATCCTGCGCGAGGACTTTCGAGACACCGAAGATCTCGACGGATTTTTTTCTGGCTGGGATGCGGAGAAGCAAAAGTACGATCCCGAGACCTGGCTGTATCAGGGAGCGCAAAAAACTGGGTCCAGCAGCTCGCCGGGGCATTCCGAAGCTGGCGGCGGCCACGGTAAGGATCGCGGTGGGGAAGCGCAGGATCCCGCCGGGTTCCGGTCTGACGCAACTCTGCAACATCCGCGCTGTGTGTTCCAGGTGCTCAAGCGGCACTTTAGCCGGTACACGCCGGAGTTAGTAGAGCAGCAGTGTGGAATTCCGAGAGAAGCTTTCCTGAAAGCTGCGGAAGCGTTCACTGCCGCATCCGGTCCCGAGAAGACGGCTGCTATTTGCTATGCGGTGGGCTGGACGCAGCATTCCAAGGGAGTGCAGATCATCCGAGCGGCCGCCATCCTGCAATTGCTGCTCGGCAACATCGGTCGGCCGGGTGGAGGGATTCTTGCTTTGCGCGGCCACGCTTCCATTCAGGGTTCCACCGACATTCCCACGCTGTATGACATCTTGCCCGGCTACCTTCCCATGCCGTTCTTTGAGAAAGACTCGCAAAAGTTGGATAGTTACGTGAAGAAGCACAGTGCGCGAACGGGTCTGTGGGCCGGCTTCGACAAATACTTCATCAGCCTGATGAGGGCGTATTACGGCGAGTCCGCGACGGAAGAGAACGATTGGGGTTTCAACTGGCTTCCGCGAGTCACAGGAGATCACTCGCACTTCGGATATTGGCTCGATATGGCCGACGGCAAGCTCGAGGGTTTGTTCGTGATGGGCCAAAATCCCGCAGTGGGGGCGGCAAATGGCCGGCTCGAGCGCAAGGCTCTCGCGAATTTGAAGTGGCTGGTCGTCCGCGACATGGTAGAGATCGAGACCGCATCGTTCTGGTACGCCTCACCTGAGGTCGAGCGCGGAGAACTCTCTCCGGACACGATCGGCACGGAAGTTTTTCTTTTTCCAGCCTCTGGCACCGCTGAAAAAGCAGGCACCTTCACCAATACGCAGCGTCTGTTGCAGTTTCGCGAGAAAGCTGTCGATCCACCCGGCGACAATCGCAGCGATCTCTGGTTCGTTTACCATCTCGGCCGTCGCCTGAAGGCAAGGGCCGGCGCGGCTTCTCGCGATGCAGCTTTGCGTGCTCTCACATGGGACTATCCCACCGAAGGTAAACACGACGAGCCTTCCCCCAGTGAGGTTCTGAAAGAGATCAACGGCTGGAGCATGGCAGACGGCAAGCAGCTCCACCACATCAAGGACCTTAAGAACGATGGCTCGACCGCCTGCGGCGCTTGGATCTATTGCGGCGTTCATCCCGAGGAGGACCGTAACCGCGCCCTGGAGCGAAATTCAAAAGATGCTCTTGGGCATGGTTGGGGATTCGCGTGGCCCAATGACTGCCGCATCATCTACAACCGCGCCTCGGCGCGCCCGGATGGCAAACCGTGGAGTGAGCGCAAGAAGCTTGTCTGGTGGGATGACGAAAAGAAACAGTGGACCGGGCTGGACACTCCAGACTACGAAAAAGAAACTCCGCCCCATGCTCCAGCACATATCGAAGAAGGCGAAGGCACGAGCGCTCTGGGCGGTGCCCGGCCGTTCACCTTGCATCCCGATGGAGTGGGCTGGCTATACGTTCCCAGCGGGCTGAAAGATGGTCCCTTACCGGCGCATTACGAGGCGCTCGAGGCCCCCGTCAAAAATTCGCTCTACAGTCAGAACACCAATCCAGCCGCCGACAAGAAACAACGTCCCGACAATCCTTACGCCAATGCGCATGGGGATCCGCGATTCCCCTACGTGCTATCAACTTATCGGCTCACTGAGCAGCATACCGCCGGAGGCATGACCCGCCACCTTTCTCATCTGAATGAATTGCAGCCCGAATTGTTTACCGAGGTCTCCCCGGAACTCGCCGCTGAACGCGGTCTGAAGCATGGCGAGTGGGCCACCATCACTACGGCGCGGGGCGCGCTTGAGGCCAAGGTGCTCATTACACCTCGCATTCTTCCGCTTCGCATCGATGGACGTACTGTGCATCAAGTAGGTCTGCCCTATCACTGGGGCTACATGGGACAGGCGACGGGCGACGTGGCGAACGACCTCCTGGCCATCAGCGAAGAACCCAATGTTCGCATCATGGAGACAAAAGCGCTTCTCTGTGATGTTCATCCAGGTCGCCGCGATCGGCACGCGCCGGTTTCTGAGCGAGTGCCTTCCTATGAGGAGAGCCGCGCATGAGTGTCACTGCATTTCTGACGGATGCCACGTTGTGCATTGGCTGCAAGGCTTGCGAGGTCGCCTGCAAGGAATGGAACGGAATTGACGAAGACGGTCTGCAGTTTAGCGGATTTTCCTACGACAACACCGGAAGCGTGGGCGCCTCGACCTGGCGTCACGTGAAGTTTGTAGAGCAGGCTCCCCTCCCCGGTCTGGGCGGAAACTCTGGCGAGCAGGTTTCCTGGACATTCTCCTCCGACGTCTGTAAGCACTGTGGAGAAGCCGGCTGTTTGGAAGCGTGTCCGACCGGTTCCATCGTGCGCACAGAATTCGGCGGCGTATTCATTCAACCGGACGTCTGCAACGGCTGCGGCTATTGCGTCACGGCTTGCCCGTTCGGCGTCGTCGAACGCAACAGCAAGGACGGGCGCGCCTTCAAATGCACTTTTTGTTACGACCGCCAGAAGGCTGGCCTCGAACCTGCGTGCGCAAAAGTCTGTCCGACCGAGAGCATTAAGTTCGGAGAACTGGAGCAGCTTCGCCAGAAGGCCGACGAGCGCATCGCGGAACTTCACGATCGCGGGATGACGGACGCGAACCTCTATGATCCGCTCGATACCAGCGTCGCCGGAGTGCATGCGTTGTTCATCATCCGGGGTGATGCCCGAACCTACAATCTTCCGCCCGCGCCCGAAGTTCCTACGATTTATCTAAAGAAAGCCTGGACATCTTCTGCGCTGGCGGCGGGACTCCTGTTCGGCGGTACCCTTCTCGCCTTTTTGAGCGCGGGGAAAAACGGGAGATGACGATGGCCTCGCGCCGCAATCTTGATCCCACGGATTACCGTCGTGAGCGTAATCTGGAAGAGATTCGTGTCCAGGCTGAGGCGACCCGGCAGTTGCAGGTCGTGGGTCAGCCGGAGAAGACTTCGTTCCCACGAGCGACTCCCGAGGACGGTTACTACGGCCTTCCAATTCTCAAGAAAACGCCGTGGACCTGGGAAATTCCCCTGTACTTCTTCGTAGGAGGAGCCGCCGGGGCCGCCGCCGTGATTGGTGCGATAGCCGACTACACGGGCGCGGATCGCGAATTGGTTCGTCACGCGCGCTGGATCGCCGCCGCCGGATCCGTCATCTCTCCCGCTTTGTTGATTGCCGATCTCGGCCGGCCCGAGCGCTTTCTCGCGATGCTCCGCGTGTTTAAACCGCAGAGCCCGATGTCGGTGGGAGTCTGGACGTTGTTGGGATTCTCCAGCGGCGCAACCGCTGCCGCTTTCGCGGATTTCCTCACCCGCCGCTACGGTCCGTCCATCCCCCTGCGAGTGCTGGAAAACGCCGGCCAGGCCGCATCGCTTGCTTTCGGCTTGCCGTTCTCGAACTACACCGGGGTGCTGATCGGGGTAAGCGCGATTCCAGTATGGAATCGTAATGCAACAGACTTGCCTCTGCATTTCGCAGCCTCAGGCCTCGGTGCCGCGGTCGGCATGCTCGAGTTAATGGGGCATCACAAAAATCGCGTCCTGCATACCCTCGGACTCGGCGCGGCCTTGTTTGAATCGTGGGAAGGGCTTCGCATCGAGGCTCGCTCAAACCCCGATCTTGATCCTTTGAAGCACGGCGCGAGTGGATTCGTGACTCGAGCCGGCGGCATTCTTTCCGGTCCCGTCCCCGCGTTGCTGCGTTCCGGAAGCTTCTTTAGTTCCAGGAGGCGATCGCAATCCTTACGACGTTGGGCGGCTTGGTCCGCCATTGCAGGCTCATTGATCACACGCTTCGCGTGGATGCATGCGGGCCGGCAATCGGCAAAGGAATGGAAGCCGCCGGTGCAGCGGGAAGCAGGGCTTTCCAGGCAGGCGACGAAATAGCCCTCTAAAACAGTTATCTTGTTTTCTGCAATCCGGCTGTTTCTTTTAGCCGGATGTTCTCGCCGTGAGAAAGTTCCCAACTACCACGACTCCTATTTGCGTCCAATCCTTAATTAGAGTGTCCCGAAGCGTTTCAGGAAAGGCGCTCCAAGGCATCGTGAAGCCACTCAGGGGACAAGAGCCTTTTGTGCGGGAAGGTGTGCGATCATGCGAATGAAGCTGGTAAAGGCAATTCTCGCGAGTGCCCCAATGCTCGCACTAGGCCTCGTACTGATGCTGGCGGTTTCCTCCAGTTGGACGCAAACCGCGAATCGCCCGGCATCGAAGGGTGCGCAGCCGGTCGCAGGCACAGTGACTCGGGGTCGATATCTTGTGGAGGATGTTGCGGTATGCAGTCAGTGTCATACACCGCACACCAGCCCGAGTTCGCTCGATCGCCTGAAATGGCTGCAAGGCGCGCCATTGTGGCTCAATCCCGCTATGCCGGCGGGCAATTGGCCGCTTGAAGCGCCCAGGATTGCCGGCATTGTGCCCGGCACCGACGAGGACATGGTTCGGCTGCTCACCACGGGCATATGGCGAGATGGAAATCGTCTGCGCCCACCCATGCCGCAGTTCCGCATGAGCCGCGAGGATGCCGAGGCAGTGGTTGCATATCTGAAATCAGGGGCGGCGTCGCCGGTCGAGAGCCGAAAGCAAACCTCTCCGAGATAAAGCGTTTCCTGGACCGCAATCAATCGCGAAGCTCAATCCAATGCCGAAGCAACCAAACACAGAAACCGAATCATTGACGGGATGGCAGCAAATCGCCGAATTCCTGGGTCAGCCAGTCTCGGTGGCGGAACGCTGGGCGCATACCGGAATGCCAGTCGAACACAAGGGTCGCCGTGTCTACGCCTCAAAGGAAGAGTTGCGTCAATGGTTGGGACGGGAATCCGCCGGAGAACCGGTGCAGATAGGCAACGAAGAAGCGGACCTCAGCGCGGAATTGAAGCGAGGCCTCTCGTATGTGAAAAAAGCAAAGAAGAGGGCCCGACCTTAAGAGGTACGACACCGCAATGTTCAAAAGGTCTTTAAGCTCACCGTTCTATCTGCGCAAATCTGCGTGAATCTGCGGCCCATCGACGCCCACTCCCTATCTGCGTTCATCTGCGGCCGGCCCATCGACGAAGAGCCATCCGCGCCGCATGATATCCGCACATGCCATGCACGCCGCCGCCGGGCGGAGTCGAAGCAGAACAGATATACAAATCCCTGGCCGAGGTTGCATAGTGCCGCCACGTAGGACGAAACGCGAAGTTCCGAAGATCCATGACTCCGCCTCCGATATCGCCGCCCACCAGGTTGGCATCCATGCGTTCGAGTTCCGCCGGAGAAAATGCGTGTCGCGCCAGCACGATTTCGCGAAATCCTGGAGCGAAGCGCTCGATCTGATCCTCGATCCTCGACAGCATGTCAACCTGCGATCCGTTCGGGACATGGCAATAGGCCCATGCCGTGTGCTTCCCGTCCGGAGCTCGCGATCGGTCGAACAAGCTCGGCTGCGCCAAGAGAACAAACGGGCGATCCGCAGGTTTGCCATCTCGCACGGCTCTTTCCGACGCGGCAATTTCTGCGAAGCTGCCCCCAAGGTGCACCGTAGCCGCGCGCAGACACTCCGAAGCCTTCCACGGGATGGGTGCGGACAAGGCATAGTCCACCTTGAAGGCGCCCGGTCCATAACGAAAGCGCTGCAATTCACGAGTGTAACTTGGTGTGAAGCGTGATGCGGCGATCCTCAGCACCTGCCGCGGGGTAAGGTCAAACAGAATCAGCTTGTAACCTGCGAGCGTGGCCAGCGATTCAACCCGCGACGAAGTTCGAATCGTGCCTCCCAGGGCTGCCAGGTAGCTGCCGAGCGCATTGGGAATGGCCTGTGCTCCTCCTCGCGGGATGGGCCATCCCACGGCGTGAGCTGGAATGATCATCAGCGAGCCGAAAGCCCCGCTCAGAGGCTCGTCGAGTGCCAGGAATGAGTGCGCTGCCATACCCGCAAACAGCGCGCGCGTGCGCTCATTGCGAAATCGACTCGCGATCGCCTGCGCCGAGCGAAACGCAGACCTCCCAAAGCGCGCCATCAGAAGCGGATGCTTCGGGATCATCGTAACGGGTCGCAGTACCTCGGCCGCGAACTCACGCCAGTGCTCCACAAACGGCTGAAAAAGCTCGCGCCAGGTTTCGCCGTCTGCCCCCAGGGAACGCACCGCGTCCTCGAGACTGCGTTCCAGCACTACCGCCGTACCATCGTCGAGCGGGTGCGCCAGTGGAGCGGGAGAATGAATCCACTCGAGCCCATGTTGCTCAAGCGGCAGCGATGAAAAAAATGGAGAGCCCGCACCCAACGGATACACCGCCGACCCGAAATCATGTTGAAATCCCGGGAGCGTCAATTCCATCGTGCGCACGGCTCCGCCCACGGTCGGCTCCGCCTCAAAAACCTCGACCTCCATGCCCGCCTGTGCCAGCACGATCGCCGCCGCCAGCCCGTTAGGACCAGACCCGACGACGCAAGCGCTCCCAAGTTTCGACATAAGAAAATTTGTAATGCGTAATCGCTAGGGTCCTGTCCCGCAAATTCACGCCATAAATCTGTCATCCCGACCGCAGCGAAGCGCCATAAATCTGTGATCCCGACCCGAGCGAAGCGCCATAAATCTGTCATCCCGACCGGAGCGAAGCGGCATAAATCTGTCATCCCGACCGGAGCGAAGCGGAGTGGAGGGACCTTGTGTTTTCAAACGACCGGTTCTCTTCACTCAGGATTTTCCTAATGCTATTTATTTCTGGGACACCACGCTAGCCTGGGATCAACAACTGAGGTATTGATAAAAGTAAGTCAAATTACAAATTACCAATTACAAATCCCCCTCACTCCATCCCTCGCCTCGTCGGGACACTTGGCCATTCCACTACTCTGATCTTCCCGTCCTCGCCCTGTTCCAGTGTAGGCGCATAGAGCCCGATCCATTGCCTGCGCCACCACAGTCCAGTGGCGCGCTTCTCTGCCAGGGTTGTGAACCAGTATTGCCATAGCACGGCTCGAATCTGGCGCGGCGGCTTTTGGGTGAACGGGTTGCCGGCAAATAACGCGAGCACGTCCTTTTCATTGCCGAGCAATCGCACCTCGGCGTTGGGCACGATTGGATAATCGCGCCATGTCCCCAACGATGCGAACCATAAGTTCCAATCGAACCGCGGCTGGTAAGGTGCATAAATTCCCGGCGGCTGATCCAACACCTGGGGCTTGTAGCGAAAAGGATACGCAGCCCAGTTCTGCCCATCATTTGATCCCTGGAACTCGATTTCAAATCTGCCCCGCGTCATCACCGCAAAAAGCCCATAGCTGTTCGCAATGCGAAACGGTTCCAGGACTCGAACCGGCAACATTAGCCCGGGTGCTTTCGTATACATCCAGAACGCTTGCGCGGAGGTCGCATAAGCCACCCATGCCAGCAACAGTGAGCTCACGACTCGGGTTGCCGTCTGCCAGCCGCGGTAGAAAGTGAGGATCCCAATTTCCGGCGCAGTCGCGGGATTTTCAGGTTTTGCTAGCCGGCCCTCCAATCGTCTCTTCCAACGTCTCGGTGCAACCTTCAGTAAGAATGGGTCGTCCAGCAGCAGTACCCCCATGGCAAGGACCAGGTAATTCAAAAACGCGTAGTTCGCGGTGAGAATTACACCAATCTGCCAGGGCGTCACGATAAAGAAACAGAGAATTCGCCACCGTCTGGGCAGAAACAGCATCCACACCAGTCCCAGTTCCATAACCAGCGTTGCCGCGACCGTCGCGGCATGAAACCAGTGCGGCAGATGTTGCACGTACCAGCCAATCCACGTCGGCAATGGACCGTTCTGATAGTACTCATCCATGGCGGTGAAATCCCGCCATTGCGGATCGCCGCTTAGAAGTTTCACGGCGCCTGACTGAAAGTAAATCCGGAACCACTCCCACTGCAGCAGAAACAAACTGGCCCGCGGCGGCGGATGGTTGGGAGCGAGGCCCGGACGAAAGCCCGGTGGCGCAAAAAAGAATGAGATGAATCCCGCCTCGAGCAGCATTCCGTCCGACTGATATCCCGAAAAGTCCTGTCCCGCACTCACGAATGAAAGAAAACAGACAAAACAGATGGCCAGCATGCCACGCGGCCATACGTTCAGAAAGAGCAGGACCGACGCCA
>QIAI01000393.1 GCA_003224995.1 Acidobacteriota bacterium | reverse complement strand
GCACGGCGATGACGTCATCCCCGACGCCGACATCGTTGTGAAGGACGACCGTATCGCTGCCATCGGCAAGCACGGTGCAGTCTCGCTACCCGCTGACGCCAAGGTCATCGACCTTAGCGGTACGACCATCGTGCCCGGTTTCATCGACATTCACCCGCACTGGACCGAGATCCGCCGCGGCGTTCTTGACCTACAGAACTGGAGTTTTCTAGCCAACCTCGCTTACGGCGTTACCGCCGGCCGCGATCCGCAAACCGCTACCAATGACATGTTCGCCTATCAGGACCTCGTCGATACCGGCGAAATCATTGGGCCGCGCGCGTACTCCACTGGACCCGGCGTCTTCCCGGACACGGACTTCCAGTCGCTGGACGATGCCAGGGGCGTCGTCGAACGCTATAAGCGCTTCTATCGCACTTCGTACTTAAAGTCTTATCTGGTCGGAAATCGCAAGCAGCGGCAGTGGATGGTCATGGCCTGCAAGTTGGAGGGGGTGATGCCTACTACTGAAGGCGGCCTCGATACCAAGCTCGACCTGAGCCATGTGCTCCGCTCTATAAAGATGTAGTGGAGTTGATGTCCAAATCAGGCATCTTCTACACTCCCACACTCCTGGTCGCCTACGGCGGACCGTGGGCGGAGAATTTCTATTACGAGAACACTGAGGTACACGACAATCCGAAAATTCGCCACTTCATGCCGCATAACATTCTCGATGATCACACCCGCCGTCGTCCGATCTGGGTCCGTCCCGATGAACAGGTGTTCCCCCGCTTAGCGGCACAGGACACGAAAATCATCAAGGCCGGCGGCAAGGGCTGTATCGGCAGCCACGGACAATTCCAGGGCCTCGGCTATCACTGGGAAATGTGGTCACTCGCCGCCGGCGGCATGGGCAACATAGAAGTCTTGCGCTCCGCCACCATTCATGGTGCGGAGGCCATGGGCCTCAGCCAGGACCTGGGCTCGCTTGAGGCCGGCAAGCTCGCCGACCTGGTCGTGCTCAACAAAAATCCCCTCGACGACATCCACAACACCAATACCATTCGCTATGTCATGAAAGACGGAGAACTGTTTGAAGGCGACACCCTCAACCAGGTCTGGCCGACAGAGAAGAAGCTACCCCCGTTGTGGTGGTGGGATGAGAAGCCCTAGAGTACAAAGGCTTGTCATCTTGAGCGAAGCGAAAGACCTGCTTTTCCCCGCTCGTCACCCGAGCGAAGGACCCGTCCCCTCATTGTTTTTCAGCCTGAGCGCAGCGAAGGATGTGCTTCCCCTGCAAAGAGCTCCCAATCTTCACCTCCCTGTGCATTTGCCCACATTTTTGTAGAATCCAAGGCACCACCAGTCCCGTTCCGTGAGGTGATTCATGGCGTGCAACCCAGAAGTGCTGAGACACGTCCCTCTTTTCGCTCTTTTGGACGACGATGAGACTGCCGTACTCGCCGGTCAGGTGCAGCTGAAGAAGTTCACGCCCCGTCAGCGCATTTACAAAATGGGCGATCCTGCCGGCCAGGCTTACGTCATGGTCTCAGGCGTGGTCCGCGTCACCACCGTCGATCAGGACCATCAGGAACTTGTCGTCGACGAACCCACTCATGGCGAGTTCTTCGGTTTCGCCTCCATGCTGGAACAGACGCCCCATCAGACTACCGCGGTTGCACTCGAAGAATCCGTGTGCGTCGAAGTAGATCGCGATGACATTGCGGTTTTACTACAACGAAAGCCGATGGCAGGTATGGATATGCTGACCGTCCTGGGGCGGCAATTCCACGCTTCTCAGCAACTCGTCCGCTTGCGGGCCATGCGAAACCCCAATGAGGTGATCGATCGGGAAGCCACCTTTGGACAACGCATTGCCGACGTGGTCGCCGGCTTCGGCGGATCTTGGACCTTTATCATTACTTTTTTGTTTGTGCTGGTCGGCTACAGCATGACCAATATCTATCTCGGCCATCGCGCCTGGGATCCCTATCCTTTTATTCTTCTGAATCTCTTCCTGTCGATGTTAGCCGCACTTCAAGCTCCGGTTATCATGATGAGTCAGAATCGGCAAGATACGAGAGATCGTCTGCGCAGTGAACTCGATTACGAAGTCAATCGCAGGGCGGAATCGGAGATCCAGGGATTGGCGAACAAGCTGAATGGTATCGGCGACAAGATCGCCGATATCGAAGACCTCTTGCGGGTTCGTGGTTCGTAAGAACGTCCCTGAAGCGATAAGGGGGCAGCGTTTTGCCGCTGCCCCCCGGTCACCGCCTCGCGCTTGGTGAATGGTTCCCCGCCTTATCGGTTATCCGCTTTCGCGGCCCGAGCCTCGGCAGAATACTTCTTCACGGTCGCAAGAAAATTGTTAGCTCCCGATGGCGGCGGCACGCTGCCGGTCAGGATCTGCTGAAATGATTCTTTTTCTCCATAGAGGGCGCGGGTATCGTCCTCGTCCTGGTTAATCACCGCTCCGTTCAGCGCCACCCCGCCAAACACTCCGCGAGCTCGAGAGTACGACAGAACTTCGGCCCGCATTTTCCAGTCTGTATCGCCTTCCGCATGCCGTCCGACCGGACCCGCGGCCACCGAAGCATCTGCGCCCAGCTTGAATTTGCTGTTTAGCAGGTTGCGCATACCTTTTTCGTTCATGATCAGCATGACGAGATCTACTTCCTCGCCGCCAATTTGGAATCCGAAGCTTCCGCCCGCGATGCGAAATGGCGCCGGTGCGCTCCATCCCATCTCGGTGTGGCAGGTTGCGACTCCTTTTCCATAACTTGCGCCTACCACGAAGCCGCCCTTCTTCATAGAGGGGACCACCGCCACGCACTTGGCTGATTCCATCACCTCTTGTGGAATCCCCTTGTCCGGCGTTCCCATAATTTCATTGAGCACAGTTGCCGCCGCATCCATGCGGTGCACTTCGTCGGTCGCGTCCTTCTTGTCGCTTGCTCCAGCTCCTGTGACCAGCATTCCTGCAATAGCCAACACGCTTGCAAAAAAGGACGCCTTCCATGCTCGGTCCATAGAACCTCCTTCACCTGAATCAATCACGAAGTAACGCCGCTTTCGCAGCCGGCCTTGCCCTGACTACGCTACGCTGCGGCCTTGAATCACGCGGATGAGCACCACGATGATCGCAAGCACCAGCAGCAGGTGAATAAAGCCACCCAGCGTGTAGGAACTCACCATTCCAAGCGCCCAAAGCACCAGCAGAATCACAGCAATCGTCCAAAGCATCGTGAAACCACCTTCCTGGTCGCAAGTATGCGACCTTCATCTTGAACTGCCGGCCCAATTACTGAGACCGGAGTTTAGGGGGTAGTTCGACCTTCACAAATCAGGTGTACACCCTACTATTCCGTACATATTTAGCTTAGGAATGTACTCATTGGACCGAACATTCGTACTGCAGCGCACCTGCCATCGCTCTTCCGCCCAATGGCCTCCGCAAGAACCGGCGCAGCCGGACTCGCGCCTGGTGCAGTTGCGATTTTGAGTTGCCGATCGAGCAGCCGAGTTCGCGCGCGATCTCGCTATGCGCCTTTCCCTCCACATCGTGCAGAAGAAATATGGTGCGATAGCCAGGAGGCAGCTTGCGTAGTGCACGATGAATCGCGATGCGATCGATGGCGCCAGTCAGCCGCAGATCATCGACCGGGCACGAATTCAGAATCGTGCTCTCCGCGGAATCTTCCAGAGTGCCACCCGTATCCAAAGACACCGGCTTGCCGTGACTCGTGCGCAAACGCATGAGTACTACGTTCACCGTGAGCCGGTATAGCCACGTCGAGAGCGCTGAGTCACCGCGGAAGGTGGGAAGTTTTTGGAAGCACTGAAGAAACGCTTCCTGCGCACAGTCTTCAGCTTCGGCTCGTTCCCGCGTGATGCGTAGACAAATCGCATATACGCGGTGCTTGTGTGTTTCATAAAGGCGAGCGAAAGCTTCTTTGTTGCCCAACTGGGCCTGCCTTACTAATTCCATTTCCGAGGAAGGTTGCGTTCGCACGTTCATAGTCATGCGACACTCTAAACATGCACCCGACTGTGCTGGCATCGGGTGCTAGCTGTAGAGTACGACCTGCAAATCCGTAAAATTGCTCAGGAAAAAATTCAATCTTGTTTTTCCCCATTTCGATCCTATGTCGCACTCCCAAATCACTTTGCATTCCCTGTGAATGTACGTTAGCGCTCACCGCCAGCGAATCGAGGGACGCTCGGACCAGTTAGCCTGCCAGTTGACAACCGGCGCGATCCGCCATGATCGGCGCAAAATTTACACCCGTCAATCACTGGGTGAAACACCTTAAGCCAGAATGATCAGTCGCTTACGGGTTTGGCAGGCCCGATGCTAAGCATGGCAGTGTAGATATTCTGGTTTTGGAACAGCGGTCGATGAAAGTAACCGGTGTGGACGCCATCATCGAACCGGATTGACGGTGCAACGAGTTCTTCGTCCCCAGGATTTCGCCCGTCAATACATGCTTGGCGTGCAGCGTCACAACTTCCACAACCAGAACCAGGCACGAACAGGAGACCCTTGAATTTTCACGCGCGTGCGAACACAAGCCACCGCTACTCCTCGCTGCTGCCATCGCACGCGGCAGCACCTCAGCTGCAGGAGCACGATGAAGTGCTGATTTCAAACCCAGGGCGCGTGCCAGCGCCACTTCCTGTGGAGGTACATATGGCTGCTTTTCGAATCTTGATTGCTGACGATCATGAAATTGTTCGCCATGGCATTCGGGCCCTGATCGAAAACCATCCGGGTTGGGAAGTGTGCGGCGAAGCGGTTGATGGACGCAGCGCGGTCGACAAGACCAAGGAACTCCGGCCGGACCTGGCGCTGCTCGATATCGGCATGCCCAACTTGAATGGACTCGACGCGGCTCGCCAGATCGTCGACATGGCTCCGCAAACCCGCGTCTTAATCCTCACCATGCACGAGTCGGAACAGATTGTGCGGGAAGTGCTCGAAGTCGGCGCGCGCGGCTTCCTGCTCAAATCCGATGCCGCCCGCGACCTGGTTTCCGCTATTCAGGCTTTACAACGCCGCACCACCTTCTTTACTTCCAGTGTGGCGGAAATGGTCCTTAACGGCTTTCTCGATCGCCGGGGTGAAACGCAAAGGCCCGCCAAGGAGCGCCTCACCCCTCGCGAGCGCGAAGTCGTTCAGTTGCTTGCCGAAGGCAAAAGCAGCAAGGAAGTTGCGGTCGTTCTCAATTTGAGCGTCAAAACCGCTGAAACCCATCGCACCAACGTCATGCGCAAGCTGGACTTGCATTCCGTCGCCGACTTGGTTCGTTACGCGGTCCGCAACAACCTCGTCCAAGTCGCCTAAACCCCGAGTTTCCTAACTCCTTCCGCCTCTAGGGATGCTTCCGGTCAGGGCTACGGCGTTGACCGGATATCTTTACCCCCATCCCGGTCTTTACCGTCAGACGTACGGCGCTTATAGCCTCCAAAAACCGTTGGTTTCTATGGAGGTTATACGACGCGTCGCAGTTATTAAGACGCGTTCCGGTCCCTCTGGCCTGGTCCGCTTGCGCGCAAGGAGGAGACTACGACCACTGCATGCCGAGTTTTGGTAGTGAGCGCCGGCGAGAATCGCGACGTGGTGACCTCCGCGATGAATCACTGGTCGATGGATCCGGTTTGCTGTTCCGGTGTGCAGGAAGCGTCTAACTTGCTGCCCGAAGCAAATCCCTCCCTAATCTTTTGCGAGGAGACATTGGCCGACGGAACCTACCGCGATTTGTTGCGGAATCTGAACAGGTCTCCCAAGGCTCGCTTGGTTGTCATTTCTCCCACCGCCGATGTCGATGCGAACTATAACGAAGCCCTCTCTCTGGGAGCGTTCGACATGATCGCCAGTCCGTGCCGGCGGAGTGATGTGCAATGGATCGCCATCCGTGCCATGCATGAAGACGCTCGTCGTTCGCTGAACAAGCGCCGTCCCCGGCTTGCTCCTGAACGTCCAATCAACGCCAATTCTG
>QIAI01000392.1 GCA_003224995.1 Acidobacteriota bacterium | reverse complement strand
GAACGTAAGCGTCGAGAGCCAGCGAGAGGGAAATATGGCGTCAGCTCGATTCGAATGATGGATGTGGACACAAGACGGCTCTCAGGCATCGCGCATTGGGCGACAATCCCCCGTGCGCTTGATCCTCGGGTATGGCTTCATGGCGCATGGCGCCGCAAAAATCATGAATGGACCCGAACACTTCATCGCCATCCTGCACACGCTCGGCGTTCCGGCGCCTGCTCTTATAGGCTGGTTGACCATTCTGATCGAACTCGTAGGAGGATTCATTGTGCTGATGGGAGCCCTTGTGCGGGTGTTCAGTCTACCAATGGCGGCGGTTCTGCTGGCAGCCATGTTCACTGTGCATCTACCTTACGGTTTCAGCTCGATCAAGCTGCGGGCCGTGACGGCTGCTGGGGCTCAATTCGGACCGCCGGGCTATGAAATCGACCTACTGTATCTCGCATGCCTGGCAACGCTGGTTTTAGGAGGCTCCGGCCCATTCACGATTGGAGCTGTCCTTGCAAAGCGCAAGGTCAGATTCGGGAAATGAACTCGCCGGCGACGGGCTGAACACCACGTTCATTGTTTGGCAATCTAAGCCCTTGATCACTAGTACCTCCGCGCGACTCTGATGATCAAGATTCTGCCGTTCTCTTTGTAAGCTATTGAATCTGCAAGACTGGGAACCTCGTTTGCGGTGGATAATTCCCAAAACAGGAGTCCAATTGTTCGTGATCTCCTTGCCCTTGGCCAGAAGCGAGCGGCCAACCGTGAATTGTGAATTCTGCTGTTCTCCACGCATCGGGAATCCTGTTTTCGTCATCTTAGAGGGAGACCGCACGGATACTCGCTTTGGTAACCTCCCGGGAGAGAATCCGTCTCATAACGACACGGTTTCGCATGCTATACTGCGCAAATTGTGCGGTATTTCGGGGATTTCTATCCCAAAACCTAAGGAACCCGAAGATGGCTGGTAGTTCTCGTCGTTCTCTCCTTCTCGTCGTCCTCATTCTCGTAACCTGTGGTTGCCTGGGCATGCTGTTCGCGCAACGAAGCCCCATGGTGCCGCCCAGCGCTGATACTGATGTCAAGGACAGCCTGAAGCAGTTCACCCAGGTTTACCAGGTGGTGGAAGACAATTACGCCGAACCGGTCAATGCTGACAAGGCCATCTACAACGGGGCCATCCCGGGAATGCTGCACGCGCTCGACCCGCATTCCAACTTCTTCGATCCCAAGTCGTATTCGCTGCTGCGCGAAGAACAGCGCGGCAAGTACTACGGCGTGGGCATGACCGTTGGCCCGCGCAACAACAAAGTCATCGTCATCTTCCCGTTCGTCGGAACGCCTGCCTACAAGGCCGGCATTCATCCCGGCGACGTGATTATCGCGGTCGACGGCAAAGCTACCGACAACATGAGCACCGCCGATGTGGCGGACCTGCTCAAGGGACCGAAGGGCACTACGGTTCATATCACGATCCTGCGGGAAGCCGTGGAAAAGCCGATGGAGTTCAGCCTGGTCCGCGACGAGATTCCGCGCAACAGCGTCGATCTCGCTTTCCTGATCAAGCCGGGCGTGGGCTACATTCACATCACAGGGTTCCAGGAAACCACCGAGCATGAGGTAGCCGATGCGCTCGACAAGTTCGGCGACGTCAAGGGCCTGGTGCTTGACCTGCGGCAGAATCCCGGCGGATTGCTCAGCGAAGGCGTTGGCGTGGCCGACAAGTTCCTGAAAAAGGGCCAACTGATCGTTTCGCATCACGGCCGCTCTTCACCCGAGAAGCGCTATACCGCCACGCACGGCAACGGCGGGCGCGAGTACCCCATGGTCGTGCTGGTGAACAAAGGCACGGCTTCGGCGGCAGAGATTGTTGCGGGAGCGATTCAGGATCATGATCGCGGTTTGATCGTGGGTGAAACCACGTTCGGCAAGGGCCTGGTTCAGACCGTGTACCCGCGGGCGGAGAACACTGGCCTGGCGCTCACCACGGCGCGTTACTACACGCCCAGCGGACGATTGATTCAGCGCGACTATTCCAACGTTTCGCTGTACGACTACTATTACAACCGCGATCCTGACGCGAACGGCGTTAACAAAGAAGTGAAGCTGACCGACGGCGGTCGCACCGTATATGGCGGTGGCGGAATCACTCCTGACGAAGTCGTGGCCCCGGTCAAGAGCAACCATTTTCAGGATACGCTGCTGCAGCATTACGCATTCTTCAACTTCGCCAAGCGCTACGTCGTGAAGAACAATGTGAGCAAGAACTTCACGGTGGAAGATGCGCTCATGCAGGAATTCCGCAAGTTCCTGGATGAAGAGAAAATCGCCTACACCGAGCAAGACCTCTCTGAGAACAACGAGTGGATCCGCTACAGCATCAAGAGCGAAGTCTTCGTCGACCAGTTTGGACAGGACGAAGGCTTGAAGATCCGCGCCGAAAACGATCCTCAGATCATCAAGGCGCTGGAACTTCTACCCAAAGCTCGGGCGCTGGCCGATCATGCCAAGGAAGTCATCGCGCAGCACAACAACCCTCGCGCGATTAGCCAGTAAGTTTGTCTTTGCTTAAATTCTCTGAATGGCCCGGATGAGTTCCGGGCCATTTCTTTTCCCCCACTTGCGGCGCGCAGCCGGAAGCTTGCACCTGGCGCCGGAAGCACGTCGGAAAAGGGGAAGCCAGGAAGGCACATTGGCCTTCCTCCTCATTGACTTGGCTTGCTAAGTGTGTGAACATCCACCCATTAGCAGGCCTTTCCGGTCCGCTGCCATGTTCAGCTTGGCACCCTGCAGGTTCCTTGTAATGACTTCTCAGAGAACGCGATTCCGCGCGGTGCCACAAAGGCAGGCATGATTCAGGAAAGCGACTGGGTGCTGGCGGTATTTCTGGCAGCCTGGGCGGGTGCCCTGGATTGGCGCTATCGCCGCATCCCCAACTGGCTCACGGTGCCGGGACTACTGGCGGGCATCGCCGTAAATGCGTTCATGGGAGGCTGGCCGGGAGCGAAGTCTTCCCTGCTGGGCGCGGGCCTGGGTTTGCTAATCCTGCTGCCGTTTGTACTCGTCAAGGCGTTGGGCGGCGGCGATTGGAAGTTGATTGGCGCGGTGGGAGCATGTCTTGGGCCCGCTCGACTGATTGCGGTGTTGATCGGTTCGATGCTGGTGGCGGGAGTAATGGCGATCGGGATGATTATCTACAAAGGCCGTGTACGGCAGGCGCTCGGCAACATGGCGCACATGATGCGAGCCTTTGTGACATTGCATCTGCCGGGGCCGCAAGTTTCGCTCGACAATCCCGACGCGGTAAAGATTCCATTCGGTGTGGCAGTTGCGTTTACGATTATTTTCTTCGGTGTGCGTCGGGCGCTCGGTGCAGCGTGAGAGAAAACATGCAAATGCTGAAGAGAATCCTGCGGGAGACGACGGGCGCGGAGATCGCCGAAGCGGCGTTGGTGCTGCCGGTTCTGTTCACAATCTTGCTGGGAGTCTTTTTCTTCGGACGGGCTTACAACATTTACGGAACCATCACGCAGGCGGCCATGCAGGGGGCGAGGGCGGCGGTGGCTCCGGCATGCGCAACTTGTGCAAGCGCTTCTCTTACAGCCGATCAAGTAGCCACCAACGTGGTCGCTCCGGTGCTGCAGGCTTCGGACCTGAATTTATCGGCGGTGCAGCTTTACCAACCCGCGGCGTGTGCGTGTGGAACGGTGGGTTGCGGGACGCCGGTGGCGTGCGATCCGGCTGGAGTTTCGGCGACGCCATCGATTTGCGTGCAGCAGAATGTAACGCTGACCAGCACTGCCGGGAACGTGCAGTGTGGCACGTCGGTTTCGTTTCAGTATCAGTACGGATTCAACCTTCCCTTCCATTCCTACACGTTACCCATGAAGGCGACAGCACAGATGCGAGGCGAGAACCAGTGAAGTTGGGATACCAAAGCCTGCAGGCTGTGAGGAAATGGCTTCGGTGGTTTTGCAGCGACGCGCGCGGAAGCCAGATCGCGGAGTTTGCCGTGGCGCTCCCGCTCCTGATGGTGATGGTGGTGGGGATTCTCGATTTCGGCAGCGCCTATAACATAAAACAAAAAGTGACGAACACAGCGCGGGAAGCGGCGCGCCTGGGAGCCAGCCAGCCCACAAACGATCTTACGAACACGATGCCAGCTTCGGTGCTGGCGATCCGTGACCTGGTCGCCAATAGTTTGCAATCGAGCAGACTGAGTAACTGCGGCCTGGGAACAGTCGTCGCTCCCGCGCCGGGAGGGGCAGCCCCGTGGAAGTGGACGTTCAGCACTTCATGCGGCGCTGCCGGCAACCTGGTGCTAACGGTGGACCGCGGCTACGTTTTCACCAGCACGATTACTGCCGGTGGCACCAACGTCAAGATGATCGCCACCAATGTCACCCTGCTTTATCCGTACAAATGGCAGTTCAACCGCGTGATCACCGTACTGATTCCAAGCTCCATTTATCCCGGCACCACCCAGATCGCGGTCGGCTCGGTGATGGTGAACCAGAATTGAAGGAGCGAGCATGATCCGACGCCGAAAACATCAACTTCCGAGAAACAACGAACGCGGAGTCACCATGCTCCTCGTCGTGGTGGCAATGCTAAGCATGCTGGGCGTCATCGCACTGGCGATTGATGTGATCACCTTGTATTCGGCGCGCAGCGAGACGCAGCGCGCGGCGGATGCGGCAGCAATCGCGGCCGCGAAGATGCTGGTGGACATGGGCGTGACCACCGACCCCACTGCAACCGTTCCGACTGCGGCTCAGATCGACGCAGCCACCCGGGCGGCCCAGGGGGTTGCCACCAAAGGGGTCATCGCTGGACAGTCGATACAGACCGCCGACGTGACGCTGACGTTTCCCGGAGCTTCAACAGCAGCTTTCATCGTGAATCCGAGGGTAACGGTCACGGTGCAGAACACAAATCTGCCGACGTTTTTCTCCCGTATCTGGAGCCGCGCGGCGCTGACGGTGCGTGCGTCGGCAACAGCCGAAGGCTTCAATCCCTCGAATTCTGCCACGATTACCGGGACGACGGCGGTGCCAATCATGCCCCGCTGCGTGAAGCCTTTCATCGTTCCCAACTGCGACCCGCTGCATGGCGGCGGGAGTGGGTGTGGTCCGACGGTAGGCACTCTTTTCGATCCCGCAACGGGCGCGATCACTAGTCCCGGGGTGGCCCCAGGCGGCATTATCGGCGAAGGCTTCGATCTGTTCTCGAACTGCGGACCGGGCCCCGGCGGTTGCACGCCAGGTCTACCGGACGCGAGTCCGGGCGGCGGCGGGCCCGCCCTGCATTACTATCCGGCAGTGATGCGCAATCCCACGCCGATCTCCTGCGGAACCACAGTCACCTTACCGGCGGTCAATCAGCTTTCGGTGGACACGACGGTTTACCCCGAAGGCGGAGGTGGCCCGGCACAGAGTGGCGTGGAGTGCCTGATTCATCAGACAGGCGGGAGCGGTATGGACAATCTTCTTTCAGGTCCGCCGTTAACCTATCCGCTGCAGATCGAGGTCGGGAATGGACATCCATTGAATGGCTCCGTCTTGGCTGCGAACGATCTCGTGACAACCAGCGATTCGCTAGTGATGGTTCCGGTTTATGATGGAGTGGCGACCCCAGGAGCCTCGGTAAATATCATCGGATTTCTTCA
>QIAI01000391.1:6120-9241 GCA_003224995.1 Acidobacteriota bacterium | reverse complement strand
ACACCTGAGATTCCATTGTTTGTGACCGTCACGGTCTGTGCCTGATTGCTCCCCACCTGAATGCTACCGAAGCTAACCGTGGATGGACTCGCGCCTAGCGTTCCGGATGCTGTACCCGTGCCCGACAACGGCAAACTTGCTGTGGCGTTGCTGCTGCTAAAGGCGATGTTTCCGGTCACACTGCCAGCGCTCTGGGGCGCGAAGGAAACAGAGAATGCGGCGCTCTGTCCAGGGCTAAGCGTCATGGGCAACGCCAGGCCGCTCATCGCGAAGCCGGACCCTGTAGGGGTAGCACTGTTGATGGTGAGGCTGCTTCCGCCAGAGTTTGTGAGAGTGGCTGGCTGAGTTTGGCTGCTGCCCACTTGCACGCTGCCGAAACCCAGGCTAGCCGGCGACACTCCAAGCATGCCGGGGGTCACAGCTGTCCCGGTGATTGCGAGCGCGAGGTTGGAGTTGGCGGCCGTAGAGACGATGGCAAGGCTCCCAGACAGTGCGCCAGCCACGGACGGAGCAAACGTAACCTGGAACGTCGAGCTCTGATTGGGCGCGAGGACCACGGGCAGAGCTGGACCGCTCAAACGTACGCCTGCACCAGTGGTGGTCGCTTGCGAGATGGTGGCACTGGTGCCGCCAGAGTTCGTGACGGTCACGCTCTGGGTCTGAGTGCTTCCTACCGTTACGGTTCCGAAGGGCAGGCCTGCCGGGGCAACCGCAAGTTGACCAGCAGTGGTCGCATCACCCGCAATCGGCAACGACGCGCTGATGGCGGTGCTCGTTCCCGAGGAACCCGAAAAGCCGCCTACGCTGAGGGACGCAGTTCCACTAACTGCGACCGTGCTGCTGTCCGAGCCTGATGTGCGCGGCGCGAAGGTGATGGTGAACGTAGTGCTCTGGCCGGCAGCGAGAGTGACGGGCAGCGCGAGTCCGCTGATCGTAAAGGCAGAACTGCTGATGGAAGCCTGGGAAACTGTCACCCGCGTGCCGCCGGAGTTTTTCAGAGTCGCGGTTTTCGCCATGCTCTGCCCAACCGCGACCGTGCCAAATGAAAGTGAGGTTGGGCTGACCTGTATGTTTCCCGCGGTCACGGCCGTTCCCCGCAGCGCAATCCGCACCAATCCGCTAAAACCCGTGTTGCTCATGATGGAGAGATTGGCGGATGGACTTCCGGCGGCTTGCGGAGTAAAGGTGACCGTGGTTGTGAGTTGCTTCGAGGTAGCGACCAAAGCTGTCTAAAAGTTCAAGCTGCTATTGGCAACCGCCAAAGTTACAACTCTGAGATGAGAACCAGATGCGGAGAGCGCCTGGCACCCCGCCATCATGGTGATGGCGAAAAGGAGAGAAGAAACAACTGCGAGACGATCCCAACGCGAGCTGAGACCCATAGTCAGCCTTTCCAAGCCGCACTCGCGTTCGCACGGCGGGAGAATTTGGAATTTGCTTTCGTTGCTGACGGCTGGAAGGTACGGTGACCAGACTCAGCAGCGCAGACATCTTGCAATGAAAAATGAGATCTACATAGATATCGGTAGTTCAGCATCAGCACTGGCAGAGGGTCAGGTGTCATGTGGACGAGGAAAGTGCTGCAAATCGCAACACTCCGAGCCAAGCCCGGCGCCATCGCGACCGAAACGAAGATTGACGAGAATCAATGCTCTTTAGAGGTGGTGTCAGCGTCGTGTGTGCCGCGGCGCTCGGCAGGCCTGCGAAAGTGTCGCCCATCGAACACGCAATCGTACGAATTTTCGATCCCAATCGGCCTAGCCAAGATGGCTCGTGTCTTGATACAGTCGCTGCCATCCTGGGGACGGAGTTCCGCATGTCTTTGGTGGTGAAACTGGAAGATGATCTGTGCGAGCGCAGCTAATGGGTCATTTTGCATGGGGTGATCCCGGACAACAGCGAAATCGATTTTCCAACGCTGCGCTGTGTCGACCCGTTTGGCAAGACAGTATTCAATCATCTGCAGGCGGAAGTATTCCTGTCAGAATGGGAGCGCGTCAAAGACCGCGCGAAGGACGAATCCCAGCGTGAAGCCTGGCAAAAAGTGAAGGAAATGGCCCAAACCTGCAAGTCCGACCGGGATCTATACCTGAGATTTGTGGGCCATTAGGGAATTTCGCGTTTACCACAGAGACACAGAAACACAGAGAAGAACTGATCTTTCGGCATAGAGACTGAGGACTACCTCAAAAGCGGCCGATAAGGTGGAGAAACTATTTAGACAATGCCCCCATCGCTTCTCGAAATAAGGAATCGAACGATCTGGCTTTTCCAGCTTTGCTGGCTGCGGCCAACGCCTTCTCTGCGGGGCCACGCTGATATCCCAAGTTGAGCAAGGCCGATAGCACGTCTTCCTCCACCGGAGTAATGGCAGGTATCACCTCTTCATGGTCGCTCGGCTGCGATGGTAGCTTGTCGCGCAACTCCAGCACCATGCGCTCCGCCGTCTTCCTTCCGATGCCGGGAATGCGGATGAGTCGGGCGACATCATTGCCGCGAATGGCCCCGATCATTTCGTCGGCCGCCATCCCGCTCAGGATTGTGATCGCGAGCTTGGGGCCAATCCCGCTGACGGTGAGCAATTTTTCGAAGAGCTGTTTTTCCCCTGCCCGAACGAATCCATAGAGAGCTAACTGGTCCTCGCGAACGTGGGTATGGATATGCAGGGAAACCTCACCGCCAACCGCAGGCAGGTCCGAGAAGGTAGGAACACTGATCGTCACGTCATACCCGACCCCGCCGGTCTCAATGATCGCCTGGTTAGGATGTTTCACCAGCAGGTTCCCGCGTAGATGAGCAATCATGACGGAGACATTGTAGCCGGGATTACCCTTAACATAGAGAACCCCATTTCTAGAATCGAAACAGGTACGAAACCTTCACGAAAAATAATCGCCCGTCATTGATCAACCGGTCCCGCGTGCGCTGCAGTCCGGTATTGGGCGAGAGCGCCAGGGAGGGATCTATGTTCTGGAAATCACTGTTGTATCCCACGTAAATCGCGGTTCCCGGATGCAGGAGGTAGGTAATCAGGAAGTCTCCATTAAGCTGCTTGGTGGAAGGGAGCGAAGTAAATGCCGAGTTCGATAAAGTTGCGGTGTACTGCAAAATCATGCGCAGC
>QIAI01000391.1:612-6082 GCA_003224995.1 Acidobacteriota bacterium | reverse complement strand
AAAAGATAAGTATTGTCAACCCGCAGCGCCGCACCCGGGCGTACGGATAACGTAAGGTTCGCACTGTCGGAGCGGGCGAGAAACGGTGGACACACGGTCGAGAACACATCGGGAGGGCCGGGACATGCCAGCGGCACGGCGGCGAAGGGCGGCACGAAATTCACTCCGTTGCCCCACGTGTAATATCCCTGGAGAGCGAGCCACTTCAGATAGCTGGTGCCCCAGATGACGATACTCTCGTGCTCGTGGTAGTCGCGCTTTGCGCTCAGCGCCGGGAAGTCTACCGGGCGGAGTTGCTCGTGAAAATCGCTGTAGGGGAACAACGTCAGGAAACTCTGTCCCTTGAATCGGAAGCTGAGGCTCGGATCCGTGAGCAGGTCCAGTCGGGTTCCGTCATGGGCCCATACCCAGTCGGTCTTCATCGAAGGTCCCCAGGAAACGAGTGGGCCCCTTACCGGCCGAAAGCGGTAATCGAACAGGTTCGTGAAATCGCGAATGTCAACCCGATTTACGAATCCGGGAAGGCTGGTGAACCCGGGACTGATGTCCCGGTAAGTTCCCTCGTAGCTGGTGTGGACGCCCGCGAAGGTCGTATCCACAAATGAGGCTGGTCCGGCTTCATAGGATCCACCCGGAAGCTGCGTCGAACTGGCCACCGACTGCAGGGTTGCCGTCCAGTTCGGAGTGAACTTGATGCGGCTATCCAGTCCACCGATGCGGTTGAATCCTCTCGCAGCGGGATATTCTTCGTCGGTGTAAATGGCTCCGATACTGGATTGCTTCCAAAGGTCCCGGCTCACGCGGGCAATGGTGAAGAACTGGCGTGAGCCGGCCAACGGATTCGAAGGAGCGACGGTCAGTCCTGGCGTGCGGTCGTCGGCCGTCAGCAAACCGAGCGAATACGACCCGATTCTTCCGGTCAGACGGGCTCCATAACTGGGGTTCACGATTTTTCGCGTAAAGAAGAGGTCGATTGGGGTGCGAAAGTAATCTGCATTCTCGATAAAAAAAGGCCGCTTCTCCGGAAAATACACTGCGAAGCGCTGGTTAACCGTCACCTGCGGTTCATCGGACTCGACCTGGCTGAAATCGGGATTGGCAGTGAGATCGAGAACCAGACTGTCCTTTAACACAATTTTCGAATCGAGCCCGAACGTGCCTCCAATCGCCCGATTCTCAAAATGAGGATCGAAAGGATCGCGCACGTCGAGATCGCGAAAGGAATTGAGCAGCCCGTAGGGGATGAGCTGAATATTCCGCCCCGGCGAAATCCCTTCCAGGCCCATGAGCGTAGCTGCCTGTGCCAGGCGGCCTTCGAAGCGCTGTGAGACTTCGGGCCAGAATGCGTTTTCATTTTCGCGAACAATTCCACGGTAAAGAATAATTCCCCAGGATTGCTCGGCAGTCGGTGGAAAACGCAGGCTTTTGAAGGGAATCGCCATCCATGCCACGTAGCCCTCGCCAGTGACTTTGCCGTCCGAATACCAGAGTGTGTCGAAGGAAGTATCGAAATTTCCGCTGACCTCCTCGTGCGGGGCTTCGGTCCAAATCGCGTCCCATTGCACGCCCAGGGGATTGATCTGGAACGCATAGGCGCGGCGGCGGTCGTGAAACGTGTCGAGCATGATCTCGACCGTGTCGTCGTCCGCTACATCCTCGCGGCGCGCTTCGTGAGCCCGTACCTTGCCCGGTTCATCGAAACACACGAACACTGCATAAAGATTCTTTTCGTCATATCCGAGGTAGGCTTCGGTGCGTGCGCTGACCGCGGCGCCATCATGAGGATCGCGCTGCACGAAGCCTGAGACCCGCGTCATTTGCCGCGCCACTTCGCCTTCCGGCTCCATAGTGAGAAAGTCGACCAGCGCAGGTGGCCGGGAGAGTCGAGGGATGACGATTGCGGGCGGCGCGAGGCTGCTCGATGCTGAAGAAGGCAGCTCTCTCGTTTGTTGAGGACTTGAGGAGGTAGAGCCGCTTTGGCCGGAAGGTGCACTTTGACTCCCGAGGCTGAGGGAGCTACCCAGGGATATCAGCACGCCGGTGATGAACAGTCTCACAGGAAAAACGCACACCCAAGCACGTCCGCAACAGCAAAAGTCGCCGCCCACCCCGCCCCCACGGGATGAACTGAGGACGATACACCATCACGTGCTTGTCCCCAAGGCTCTAGTTGGAGTCATGTGAGGAAGAAACATGCGCTGCGTTGTAGGAAACTGATTCTAGAAAAGAGAACTCTGTCGTCGGTTGGGGGTGATCCCAAAGTGTTCATACGCCAGCATGGTGGCTACCCGTCCCCGGGGAGTGCGATTCAGGAAGCCAATCTGGATCAGGAAGGGTTCATAGATTTCTTCGATGGCGTCCGCTTCCTCGGCGAGAGCCGCGGCCAGCGTGTTCACGCCTACCGGCCCGCCCTGATATTTCTCGATGATGGTCAGCAGGAGTTTGCGATCGACTTCGTCGAAACCATGCCGGTCGACTTCCAGCATCTGGAGCGCGGCCTCGGCGGTACGCTTATCGATTTTCCCGCCTCCCCGAACCTGCGCATAATCGCGCACCCGGCGAAGCAGGCGATTGGCGATTCGCGGCGTTCCCCGGGAGCGACTGGCAATCTCAACCGCGCCGTCATTATCAATACCTACCCCCAGAATCTCGGCGGAACGCTCCACGATAATCTGCAAGTCCTTATGAGTATAGAACTCCAGCCGCAACATGATGCCGAAGCGGGAGCGTAGCGGCGCGGAAAGCAGTCCGGCTCGCGTGGTGGCACCCACAAATGTGAACGGCTGCACATCCATAGTGTGGGTGCGAGCCGATGGCCCCTGCCCGATGATGATGTCGAGCTTATAGTCTTCGAGCGCGGAATAAAGTATCTCTTCCAACGCGGGTTGCAGGCGATGTACTTCATCAATAAACAGGACTTGCTTTGCCTGCAAGTTGGTGAGGATGGCGGTCAGATCGCCCTTGATCTGCAGTGTCGGGCCGGAGGTCTGTTGATAGGCGACACCGAGTTCATTCGCGATGATGTTGGCCAGCGTCGTCTTGCCTAATCCCGGAGGGCCATAGAGCAACACATGATCCATGGCCTCGCCGCGCGTGCGGGCCGCTTCGATGGCGACCGCCAGATTCTCCTTGACCTTGTCCTGGCCAATGAACTCCGCCAGTCGCTGCGGGCGAAGCTTGAGTTCAAAAGAGGAATCATCTTCTACCGGCGCCGCCGAGACTATCCGCTCTTTTAGATTAGGAGTGTTTCTGAGAGTAGCCACCTTAAGGCGATGGTAAAGCGAAACCACCCGCGACGCAATGAAAGCTTTCGAGCAAGCGCTACCAACGACTGCGAAGTCGTGCATATCGCGCGAAGGGGAATTCCTGTACAGACGCTAGCCTTTTCATGATCTACAATCCTGCCGTGCCGGGTCTCTTCCGCAGAGTGTGCAGAATAGTTTTGCTGACCGCGTTTCTGGGCGGAGTTGCATGCTCGCAGAATCAGAATCCCTCCGCTCCGCAAAACACCCCCAAAGCGACCGATCCAGACCTGGTTACCTGCGGCGAAAAACCGCCTCTGAATTCGCGCACGGTGAGGAGCAATCTCTTTACGGCGCCCGATCAGAAACATCGCGCTTATGCCGAGACGGAAGCCACCGCACTCTACCAGCAGCGCCCATCGGGCTATACCGGGCCGCTGTGCGTGAACTATTCGCGACTATTCGTCGCCGAGACCGGGGATTTTAAACTGCGCTTCCTGCAGGAACCGGCGGATGTAGAAACCGGCAACTTACTACGAGCGGTGGACTGGTCGTCGGACGGTCGACGCCTGCTGCTGGAGTTAGCGGAGTGGCAATACGAGCAACCGGGGGCCACGCGCAGCGTTTTAATTTACGACAGCAAGAATTTCACCTTCCAGCAACCCGATCTGGCGCACATCCTGGCCAAAAACTACAGCCACGACTGCACGTTCAATTTCCGGGTGCTCGGGTTCAGTACGCAAGGAACAATCGTGCTCGAAGGCCAGCCTCTTTCGCCGGAAGAAGAGGAAGTGCAGGGAGCGTCCAGCTGCGCCAAGAAGAAAACATTCTTTGAACTGGACCGGGCCTCGGAGAACATGGTTTCTGTTCCGGAAGCGCCCAAGCTGCAGCACAATGCCAGGATTGAAGTGCCGAAATAAAGCGTGCTGTGGATAAGAACTCTTGCTTTGCGATCTTCGCGTGCGCTTGGCGTTGCGATTAAGAGCTCTCCTCTACGGCCTGCAGGCTGTTCTCCGCGCCCTCCGCGTTTTAGGATTTTGGCGTCCCTCGCGTGGCCTTCGCGATCTTCGCGGTTACAAGCTTTGGACTTACTCTTCTTCTTCCTTCACCACTCCGCGCTCGGCTTTCGCCTTCTCGACGATCTTCTCCTGCAGTTGCCCCGGCACAACGTCGTAGTGGTTCATCTCCATGTTGAAGCTGCCCCGGCCCTGGGTCATCGCCGTCAGGTCGACTCCATAGGTCAGCATCTCCGACATGGGAACCTCGGCCTTCACAACCGTATTGCCTCCCTTGTTGTCCATGCCCTGAATGCGGCCCCGCCGGCTGTTCAGGTCGCCCATGATAGAGCCGGCAAACTCATCGGGAATGGTGATCTCGGCCGACATGATGGGCTCGAGCAGGGTTGGCTTGGCTACTTCCATCGCTTTCTTGAACGCGATGCGGCCCGCCATCTGGAATGACAGGTCGTTCGAATCGACATCGTGGTAGGAACCGTCGTACAGGATGACTCTGAAATCCACCACCGGAAATCCGGCCAGGTAACCGCGCCCGGCGGCGTCGCGAATGCCTTTTTCGACCGCAGGGATAAAATTCCTGGGAATCGAGCCGCCGAAAATGTCGTTCACGAATTCGAACTCGCCCCCACGCGGCAAGGGTTCCATCTTGATCTTGCAGTCGCCGTACTGGCCGTGGCCGCCGGTCTGCTTTTTGTGTCGGCCTTGTACATCGGCCTTGCCCCGAATGGTCTCGCGATACGGCACCTTGGGCGCCTTGAGATTCACTTCTGTGTGGTAGCGCTTCTTCAGCTTCGAAACCACAACTTCAATGTGCTGTTGCCCGGTCCCGGCGATTAAAAATTCCTTGGTCTGCGGATCCCGGAAGAAGCGCAGCATGGCGTCTTCTTCCATCAGCTTGTGGATGCCTGGCCCCAGCTTGTCTTCGTCGGCGCGGCTTTTCGGCTCAATGGCGAAAGTGATGGCCGGTTCCGGAAGATTGATTCTCGGGTACTGGATCGGGGCATTCTTGTCGCCCAGGGTATCCCCGGTGAGCGTGTCGCGCAGTTTGGGCACGGCGCCAATGTCGCCGGCGTGCAGTTCGTTGACCGGGATTACGTTCTTGCCTTGCATGATCGAAATATGCGCGAGCTTTTCCTGCGAGTTGCGGGTGAAGTTCTGCACCGCCGCTTCGTTCTTGAGCACCCCGCTGTAGACCTTGAAATAAGAGATGCG
>QIAI01000391.1:0-607 GCA_003224995.1 Acidobacteriota bacterium | reverse complement strand
CGTTGCTGCCCGCCACTCCATGAAGCGCGGTGTGTTCCGTGCCCGCCGGCGTGTAGTCGACCATGAAGTCCATTAACTTATCGACTCCTACGTTGCCCAGCCCGGAGGTAAACAGCACCGGGAAAATCTTGTCCTCGCGAATGGCATCATGCAGCGCCGGAATCAGGTGTTCTTCCGGGATGGTGCCTTTTTCGAAGAACTCCTCCATCAATTTGTCGTCGCCCTCCGCCACCAGTTCGACCAGCTTTTCATGCGCTTCCTGAGCTGCCGCCGACACCTCAGCAGGAATCTCCCCTTCTTTCCCCTTGCCGTTTCCGCCCAGCTCGTAGGTGTAGGCCTTCATCTTGACCAGGTCGACCACCCCGGTAAAGTTCTTCTCTTTCCCAATGGGCAGTTGCAAGGGGACGATCGCCCGTCCAAAGGCGCCGCGCAACGACTCCAGGACGCGCTCCGCATCGGCGCGGTCGCGATCCATGCGGCTGAGAACGATCACGCGCGGCAGGTTTATTTCGTCCGCATATCCCCACACGCGCTGGGTCACCACTTCGACCCCAGCCACTCCGTCCACCACCACCAGCGCCGCCTCAACGACAGGCAGTACTGTCTT
>QIAI01000698.1:2986-5875 GCA_003224995.1 Acidobacteriota bacterium | reverse complement strand
GCTTCTCACTGCGAGAGGCCAGCATCCCCCACCCGTCGTAACCCTTCCGTCACCTTGGTTACCTTCGGGCGCGATGCTACGCTTTGCCCGCTAGCCGTGCGCAAATCCTTGCTTTTCTGAGAGAAACCATGCTCCAGCGCCGCATCCTCGCCCTGCTTGCCGCTTGCCTGATCCTGGCCTCGATGGCCTCGGCTAGCCAGAAAGCTTCCAACGACAAGTTGTCCAAAACGAAGCCCGTCGCCGGTTCCATGCCGGTAACTGCTGCTTCGGCCAAGGGACGCGAGTTCTATGAAAAGGGCATGCAGGACTACGAGAACCTGTATCTCGAGCGCTGCAACGAAGACTGGCGCGCGGCTGTGAAGGAAGATCCGAGCATCGCGGTGGCGTGGGCGTGGATTGCGTTCAACAGCCGGAACCCCGCGGAGGTCAGCTCTGCACGAGAGAAGGCCAAGGCTCTTCTGCCGAAGGTTACGCCGGGCGAGCAATTGATGATTAAGTGGATTGCCAACGTGCAGGAAGGCAACTACATTGCGGGCATTTCCGCCATGAATGACATGCTGGCGATGTTTCCGAAAGACAAGCACCTGCTTTACCTGGCGGGCAACTGGCTGATGGGCGAGAACGGTGACGAGCACGCGCTTGAGTTTTTGGAGCGTGCGCTGGCCCTCGACAAGAATTATCCCGCCGCTCTCAACGATGCGGCCTACGTCTACGCGCGCACTCGCCAGTTTTCCAAAGCGTTCTCCACCATGGACCGTTACGTCGTGGTTCTTCCCAACGAACCGAATCCGCACGATTCTTATGGCGAGCTTCTGCGGATGGCGGGACACTTCGACGATGCGCTCGCGCATTACCGGATGGCGCTGAAAGTCGAGCCGAACTTTACTTCGTCGCAAGCAGGCATTGCTGATCAGAAGTCCACTACCTGGGTACGCGACGCAAACCCGACCGGGGCGGACAGGGCTTTCGCCGAAACCGCGCAAAAGGCGCACGAACTCGGTCTCGATTTACAGGAAGCACAGGCGCATCAACGCATGGCAGCCTACCAGTCCGACGATGCCGCCGCGCTCAAGCATCTGGAAGCTGCCGAGGACGCTCTCGGGCACCGGCAGGATCTCTCACCGCTGGACCGCGATGAGGAGATGTCCCGAATTCTGCGGTATCGCGCCGTGCGCGCAGCTCACGCGGGCAACCAGGAATTAGCCCAGAAATCTTTGCGGACGCTCGAGTCGATGGCTTTGAGCAGTCGCAACCTGGTCATTCAGAGTTCCTACCATGGTGCGGCTGGTGCGCTGCTCGTCGCCCAGGAAAAGTGGCAGGACGCGATTTCGCATCTCGAGGAGGATTCCAACGACCCCTTTTCGATGCAGCTCCTGTCCCGTGCATACTACGAAGCCGGCGCCAACGATAAGATGCATGCGGTTGAAGAACGCCTTCGCGGCACCAATGTCCCGACCATCGAACAAGCGGTCGTAGTGCCCGCGGTGAGGTCGCAGAAACCCTCGACGACTTAGGCCATCGTAGCCCGAAACTAGGCATCCGATTTCTTACTGGGATGGGGCGCCACAGGGCACCCCTTTTTTCTTGGCCGAAGCCTGTGAAAAAGTCATCAACCCTGGGCCGTCATCTCGTGATAGGCTCTCACTCCCATGTCAGACCTCAAGCCAGATAAGAGGGCGAGCTCAAGAATTCTGGTGAACGTTCCTGTAAAGGTGCGAAGCCAGGAGAGTCCTGATCAGGCGGCAGCCATGACCCGTGACCTCAGCACGGGAGGCGTTTTCCTCTACACCGATCGTCGGATCACGGCGGGTAGCAAATTGGAAATCGTTCTGATCCTGCCCTCGGAACTGGGCCTCGGCGAAAAGCAATGGGCTTGCTGCCAGGCTTCGGTGGTACGCGTGGAGGACGGAGAAGGGCACCAGTTCGGAGTGGCGGCCACCATTGATCGGCTTGATCTGCTTCCCGAAATTCCCACCTGATCCGCACGGAAGAGGTCATAAACAGCCTCTCGAACGCGCCTTGCTTGTGGTGATTGCATCGATTTTGGTGCAAAATTCTAAATCTTCGCTGTGGGCTGGGTTCGATATTCCCCACGGCTCCGGTACGTCCCTTCAGATCAGCCAAGAGTGAAGTTTTTGGTTCACAATGTTTCAGCCGGAGTGCAATAATGCCGCGTCTGTTGTGCTCTGGCCGTATTCAGAAATTGGAACCAGGCAGGCCCGGTTATGTGGATTGACAAACTTGTCGAGGGCGTATATCCAGCTCACTTTAATGCAACGCCTTTATTTCCTATGGATTTTCCGGCACTTTGAGAAATTGCCGCAACAGGTCCTGAGCGAACGTCAGCAACGGTTTGTAGATCAGCTCTGCGTCGAGCACCGGTTCATCTCCTTGCCCTCTTCCATGGACGAGGCTCCGATTATCGGAACCTTGGAACGCATTCCGGTGATGCAGGTGGAGGAGCGTGCTGAGAGGCGCGCGGTAGCGAGCGTGAACGATGCGAGTGCGCCACTGGTCGCAGATCTGCAGCAAGGACCCTAAACGTTTCTTCCGAAAGACTCGTCCATGCCGGGCTTTCGCTACTCGCAGGAAACCTCGGGGCGCTTTGGGAAAGTAGGATTTGCTGGTGTGCCGTGCCCATTCAATGCGAAGCTGCCGCAAGCGAATGAGGGTTCTCGTCGAGAGTTGCGGCGTCGGATAGCCGTAGGTTACTATCAATACTTGCTCGTCCCGCAACTCTCTGCCAAGACAGAGGTCGCAGCCAAGGCACCGCAAGTCTAGAAGGCCGCGAGCAAATTCCAGCCACCCCAGGGCGCGTAGCTCAATTGGCAGAGCAACTGACTCTTAATCAGTAGGTTGTAGGTTCGATTCCTACCGCGCTCACCATCT
>QIAI01000698.1:0-2898 GCA_003224995.1 Acidobacteriota bacterium | reverse complement strand
CATTCTCTAACCGCCATCGGACTCAAGCCCTGAGACGTAAACTCCGTTGGTTTGATTGATCAGGAGCCGCTGCCGTGAGGTTCTCCTCTAGCGATCAAACACGAGTGAGCTGCTGAGCCGCGGCTTACGCACCTGTATCTGTCCATCTTTTATTCTTGCTTCGAGGCAAGGTTGTGGATGTACCGCCGGTCCGTTGATCACCCGGCCATCGTTCAGCGCAAACCGAGAATCATGATATGGACAAACGATAGTATCTCCGATCAGCTTGCCTTCTGACAGTGGTCCGCTGAAATGAGAACACGTCTCTGCCAGAGCAAAAATTTGCTCTCCCTTGCGGACCAAAACAATAGGAGTTCCATGGTACTCGGCGCGAGTCGGTTTCGAATCCTCCAACCCCTTCTCTGGCATGACGGCGCAGAACTCTTCGGGCAAGATTTGTCCAGATGTACGATCGACACCGACGCGGTACTCATAAACCATCTTTCCGCCAAGATGAGCCGCTGCCATCATGATCCCATAACCCAGTGCTGAAAGTACTAACCCCTGCTTGCGAAACTTCTTCTTGCGCAAGATCAGAGATGACGCGAACAGCGCGGCACCAGTAAGATTTAGTATGCCGTGAATCAATCCGACTCGTCTCGCCGGAGGGTCAACGTCCGACCAATCGGCAATTCCGCAGCACCCGCCAGCCCTAACGCTAGCGACGCATCTGCAGCGATCGCAAATTCACGACGTGCGGTAATTAAACCGCACCCATCAAACACAAGCGCCGCAGTCCACGCCCCGATGGGGATGTCCGTAAGAATCACGTGAAGTGGCTCTCCAATCCAAGTGCCATTCAAGAAATTTCTGAGCTTTTGTGCCGTTGGTCTCCCGCTGCCGTAGAGAGCTTTATCGACTGCCTTTTGCAGTTTCTCTTCAAATGGTATGGTCCGTGGCGCTTGTAGGTCGCGATCCACTGCGGAGGTTGGGTCTGGAGATCTCGTCTTCATGGAGCACTCCCTCTGAAGTTCAACGGATTAGATGAACTCCTGTCCAACCCAGTTGTGCCTTTACTAGACGGTTGGACAAGCATTTTTCCAATGTGCTTTGAAAGGCGAGCCAATGGATTCACTTGAGTCAGTGATCACCGGTGATTGACGGGTCTTGGCTCGATTCTCCAGTCGCTGCCCAACTATCTGTTCAAGGTCGTGATCGCAGGCACATTCTGCGCATCAGCCCCGACCACGGTAGTTCGGACCAGTCTGAATAGCGGTGCGGGATAAACGCCAAACCAGATCAAAAGGACCGAAAGTGCGACTACAACGGCGGCACCACTGTGGGATAGCGCCTGAACGAGAGCATGCTCTGATGGTGAGTACAGTGCCACCACGATACGCAGATAGTAGAAAAGGCCAGCGACGCTGGTGATAACGAGGATTAGAATTAACCGCCAGGCAGCGGCGTCTGCTCCGGCCGCAAGCACATAGAACTTGCCGAGAAAACCCATGGTTGCGGGAATGCCGGCGAGCGAGAGAAGCGCGACCGTTAAGACAGCCGCGATTACCGGCCGCCGCCAGAAGAGACCGCGGTAGTCTTCAATATCGTCAGCCTCGCGCTCAGGACCCGAGAGCACTGTCACAATTCCGAACGCGGTGAGGATAGTCGCCGAGTAAGCCACTAGATAGAAGCTCACCGCTTCGATGGCCATGGCTCCGCCCGCCAGAAACCCTACCAAAATGTATCCGAAGTGAGCAATCGAAGAGTAAGCGAGAATTCGCTTAATATTTCTCTGTTGAAGCGCGAGCAGATTGCCGGCGCACATGGAGGCAATCGCGATGAGAGTGAATACCAGGAACACGCTGTTGTAGCCACGAATGCCGCCACAGGCGCGGGTGCGCCTTCGTAGACATCAGGAGTCCAGAGGTGAAAGGGCACCACGCCGAGTTTGAAGCCGATTCCCGTGACGATAAGCCCGACTCCGGGCGCGAGCAACGCGAAGCTCGACCCTCCGAGCGAGATTTCCCGGATGCGCGAAAACTCCATCGTCCCGACATCCGCGTAGATGAGGGCCATGCCGAAAAGGAGGAATGCGGCGGACGCGGAAGCCAGAATCAGGTACTTGATTCCCGCTTCGAGCGCCTGATTTCGATCTTTCAAATACGCAATGAGGGCATACAGCGAGACGCTCAAGATCTCGAGTCTGAGAAGGAAGGAAACAAAGTGAGTGCTCGCCACCAAGACCGCACACCCTGCAGTCGCGATCAAGAGCAGCACATATAGCTCCTCGCGATGCTCGTCGCGATTCTTGAAGTAGTCGTAGGACAGCGCTGCCACTACCGAGGCTGAGGCAATGATCAGGCCCATGTAGAACAATGCGAACCGGTCCACGAGCAAGAGGGATGTGACTTGCCGGGGAGCGAGCGGTACTGCCGCGAAGATCGAGAGGAAAGCCCCTGCCAGTCCGACGAAACTTAGCCCTGCTGCGAGAATGTGATTCCGCTTCCAAGCAATACCCATCATTACAAGCACCGCAGTTGCCGAGATCACGAGGATTGGAAGTAAGGCAATGATATCCCGAGCGTTTAACATGAATGTTCACCTCCGCAAGGACGCAATTGGCAACTGCACCTGGAAATTATCCAAAGCCCGGGCGGAAGCGTTGAGTATCGGTTGCGGATAGAGCCCCAGCCCGAGAAGGCCCACAATCATTACAGCCATCATGAGCGCTTCCCGCGGGTTCAGGTCGGGAACTTGCCAGGCATGCGTATTTGGCCCCTGGAAGGCCCGCTGTACCAACCGCAGCGCATAAAAGGTGGAGGCGAGAACACCGATGCTGGCAACCACCGTGATGGTGATACTGACTCGGTAAGATCCCAGCAATACGAGAAACTCTCCCACGAAGTCACCGAGTCCAGG